>CAYSTY010000192.1:0-5202 GCA_964433685.1 uncultured Actinomycetota bacterium
GGTACAGCCCCATCTGCAGGTTCTCCTCGATGGTGAGGCTGGGGAACACGTTGTTGGTCTGGGGGACGTACCCCACGCCCATGGCGACCAGACGGTTCGCCGGCAGGTTGGTGATGTCCTCGCCGCGTAGACGGACACCACCTTCGCGGACCTGCACGAGCCCGAACAGGGACTTGAGCAGGGTCGACTTGCCGGCGCCGTTCGGTCCGATGATGCCGACGAGTTCGCCCTCGTCCAGGGTCAGGTTGCAGCCGGTGAGGATGTCGATCCCGGGCAGGTACCCGGCGGTCACCTCGTCGGCGATGAGGAGCGGTTCCGCCACCTCAGACCTCCTCGTCGCGTACGGGCTGGGCGTCCGCCGCGTCCTCGTCGGCGCTCGGCGGGGCTTGCGTGAGCACGCCCGCGGGTGCCCGCGTCGTGCGCGCCACCGGGGTGAAGCGGCTCTCGTCGCCGTGCTCGGCGCCGAGGTAGGCCTCGATCACGGCTTCGTTCTCGGCCACGGCGCGTGGGGGCCCCTCCGCGATGATGCGTCCCTGCGCCATCACCACGACCCAGTCGCTGATGTCCATCACGACGTCCATGTCGTGCTCGACGAACAGCACGGTCATCCCCAGGCTGGGCAGGTCCTTGACGTGCTGCAGCAGGGACTGGGTCAACGCCGGGTTCACACCCGCCATCGGTTCGTCGAGCATGACCATCTTCGGTTCGACCATCAGCGCGCGCGCCATCTCGAGGAGCTTGCGCTGCCCACCGGAGAGGGTGCCGCCGAGCTCGTCGCGCATGTGGTCGAGCCTGAACCGGACCAGGAGCTCCTCGGCACGGGCCTCGATCTCGGCCTCCTGCCCCCGCCAACCACCCGGGAGCAGCGAGCTGAAGAAGCGCTCGCCGCGTTGGCCGGTCGCGCCGAGCTTCATGTTCTCGAGCACGGACAGCCGGGTCAGCGCCTTGGTGAGCTGGAAGGTCCGCACCATCCCTCGCTGGGCGACCTTGTAGGCGGGCACGCCGGCGAGCGGGGTGCCGTCGAAGGACCACTCGCCCGTGTTCGGGCGGTCGAAGCCCGTCATGAGGTTGAAGAAGGTGGTCTTGCCGGCGCCGTTCGGTCCGATCAACGAGGTGATGCACCCGCGTTGGAGCTCGAGGTGGTCGACGTCGACGGCGGTCAGACCACCGAAGTGCCGTTGGACCGCGTCGGCGACGAGGATGGGATCGGGCTTGGCGACGCCGGGTTCGGGGGCGACGTCGCCGAGGGCGGCGGCGCCGGGACGTGGCTCAGGCATCGAGCATCATCTCCCGCTTGTTGCCGAGGATCCCCTGGGGACGGAACGCCATCAGCGCCATGAGCAGCACACCGACGAGGACCAGGACGATCGCGCCCGCCTGCGAGGAACTGAACATCCCCGAGCCACGGAGCAGGCTCGACGAGGTGGCGTAGAGGAACCAGAAGATCACGGCACCGAAGATCGGTCCGGTGACCGTCGCCGCACCACCGAGCAACAGCACGGCGTAGGCGAAGAAGGTGATCTGCGGCAGGAACTGGTCCGGGGTCATACCGGCCTGTTGGATGACCAGCGCCATCCCCGCCAGCCCACCGAAGGCGCCGCCGAGGATCAGGGCCTGCATCTTGTAGGCGAACACGTTCTTGCCGAGGGCGCGGGCGGCGTCCTCGTCCTCACGGATCGATCGGACCACGCGCCCCCACGGGCTGCGCATCAGCGCCCAGACGAGCCAGGTCACGAGCGCGACGAGGGCCCAGCCGAGGACCATCGCCCACAGCTGGCGCTGGTTGAACTGCAACCGCCAGAAGCCGTAGGTGCCCTCGGGGAACGGGTTGAGCCGGTACCACCCACCGGCGAACCCGGGACCGCCCGCCTGCGACGGGATGCCGAACGTGCCCCCGGTGACGTCGGTGGCCGGCCGCGAGCGGAACAGGAACCGGAGGATCTCGGCGGCAGCGATGGTCGCGATGGCGAGGTAGTCGGCGCGCAGCCGCAACGTCGGCACACCGAGCAGCAAGGCGAGCGCGACGGCGGCCAGGATCCCGATGATGAACCCGGCCCACAACGGCAGACCGTAGATCGACACGCTGATGCCGAGCCCGTACGCGCCCACGAGCATGAACCCCACCTGCCCGAAGTTGAGCAGGCCGGTGTAGCCGTAGTGGACGTTCAGTCCGATGGCGGCGAGGGCGTAGACCGCTGCGGTCGGACCGACCGCGGTACGCAGTCCGTTGCCGAGCGCCACGAGCAGGTCGTCCACTACCCGATCCTCTCTGCACGGCCGAGCAGACCCTGCGGGCGGACCAGCAGGATCAGGATGAGGGCGGCCAGGGCCCACACGAACTTGAGGTCGGTCGGGAACCACAGGGTCGACAGTTCGGTGACGAGCCCGATCACCAGCGAGCCGACCATGGCGCCGTAGGCGGTCCCGAGGCCGCCGAGGATGACCCCGGCGAACATCAGCAGCAACAGCCGGAAGCCCATGAGGTACGAGACGTTCTCGGCCAGGCCGTACAGCACACCGCCGAACCCGGCCAGCCCGCCACCGACGACCCACACCACCAGGATGACCCGGCGCACGTCGATACCCGACGATTCGGCGAGGTCGCGGTTGTCGGAGACGGCCCGCATCGCCTTGCCGATGCGGCTGCGCTGGAGCATCGTCGCGACGATCACGAGGGTGATCGCGGCCAACACCATCACCGTCAGGTCCCGCGGCGTGGTCCGCAGCGGACCGAGCGTCCACGCCTCCTGGAGGGTGTACTCGAAGTAGGGCCGTCGGTTGCCGCCGTAGAAGAACAGCAACCCGAACCGCAGGGCGAGCGCGAGGCCGATGGAGATCACCAGCATCTGCACCAGCCCCGTGCGGCGTCGGCGCAGGGGTCGGAAGATGCTCAGCTCGATGGCGCCGCCGAGCGCGGCGGTGGCCACGAGCGCGATCGCCCCCGCCCCGACCAGCGCGAGACCGAGGTTGGCGGGGTTGTTCAGCACCCACGCGATGACGGCCCCGAAGGTGACCAGCTCGCCGTGGGCGAAGTTGACCAACCCCGTGGTACCGAAGATCAGCGACAGGCCGATGGCCGTGATCGCGATGATCAGACCGAAACGCAGACCCGTCAGCGTGCGCTGCAGCAGGTCGGGCAGCAGGTCCGACGTGGCGGCTCCCTCGCCCAGCGCGAAGATCACCGAACGGTTCTGTCCGGCCCGGACCGTGACCGTGAACGGGTTGCTCTCCGCGTCGCGCAGCGTCACGCCGTCGGGCAACGTGCTCGCGTCGAGGGTGATGACGTAGTCGCCGGGGCCGGGCAGCTCGACCGTCCACGCCCCCTCGTCGTCGGTCTCGGTGCTCCCGATGACGGTGCCGTCCTCGTCGGCCACCTCGATCGCGACCCCGACGACGGGTTCGCGTTCGCCGTCCTGCAGCGCGCCGCGCACGGACTCGGCGGCCTGCGCCGCAGCGGGACCGACGAGCAACAGCAGCGAACTGACGACGAACAGCGCGACGAGCAGCATGGCTCGGTATCGCACGGCCACCGTGGGCTCCTCCGGGGATCGGTCGTGGGACGCGCCGAGCCGGGCGTCGTCCGCGGGCGTCGGAGGCGCCACCGGTCGTCCTCCCGGCACCTCCAGCGGGCGAAGCGTAGTGGGTGTCCGGACGGCGGTGACCGCGGCGCGGCTGCTGCACACCACCCGCTCGCGCGCCACGTGCATCGTCGAGCCGGGTGGGCGGGCACGTGGGCGGCGCGCGCTACGGTTCGTCGCTCCCCGTTCGGGGCGCACGTGGCACCACGAGGGGCCGATGATCGAGCTCGATCCGCAGGTGACCGCCGCGCTGGCGGTCGGTGCCGCCGTGGCCGCCGCCATCCTCCTCGTGGTGGTGATCGTCCTCGCGTTGCGCATCCGTCGGATCGGTCGCGACTACCGCCGTGCCATCGACACCGACCGCGGTGAGGACATCATCTCGGTGCTCGGTCGCCACGACGCGACGTTGACCAGCCTCGACCGCGGGTTGCGGACCGTGGACGCCCGCACGGGTGAGCTGCGCGAGATCCTGCGGGGGACGGTCTCCTCGGTGGGCATGATCCGGTACGACGCGTTCGAGGACATGGGTGGGGCGTTGTCGTTCTCGGCCGCGCTGCTCGACGAACGCGGCACCGGCATCGTCCTGTCGGCGATCAACGGCCGCACCGAGACCCGCTGCTACGCCAAGCCGGTCACCGCCGGGAGCTCCGAACACAACCTCTCGGTCGAGGAGGAGGCCGCCATCGACACGGCCGTGCGCGGTGGCGGCGTCGGGGAGGCCCCGGTGCCGGCGCGACGGCGACGGCGCTCGTCGTGACCGTCGACCCGGACCGGTCCACGCCGGTCGCCGGTGCGAGCGCCCTCCGCGCGGACGTCGCCTTCCTGGGCCCCGCGGGGACCTTCACCGAGACCGCTGCCCGCCTCATCGCCGGTGGGGTCGAGCCCGCGCTCGAAGCCTGCAGCGATATCGCCGACGTGCTGCGACGGGTCGAGGAGGGTCAGGCCGAGCGTGGCGTGATCCCCATCGAGAACACGCTCGAGGGGTCGGTGACCGCGACGCTCGACGCGCTCGCGTTCGAGACCGACCTGCTGATCGGCGGCGAGCTCGAGCTGCCCATCACCCTCGTCGCGGCGGCCCCTCCCGGCACGGTCCTCGAGGAGGTCGCCGAGGTCCGCTCGCACCCGGTGGCCCTCGCGGCGGCCCGCCGGTGGCTGAGCACGGTCCTGGCGGGGGCGGAGACGGTCCCCTCCGCCTCGACCGCGCGCGCCGCACAGGAGGTCGCCGAGCTCGGCGGTCCACGGCTGGCGATCGTCAACCCCCTCGCCGCCGAGCGCTACGGGCTGGAGGTGGTCGGTCGCGACATCGCCGACCGCGGCTCCAACTCGACCCGGTTCGTGGTGGTCGGCCGTGAGCTCGGGCCACCGACCGGGTGGGACAAGACCTCCGTCGTGGTCTTCATCGACGAGAACCGTCCGGGCGCCCTCCTGCAGCTGCTGGAGATCTTCGCGGAGCGCGACCTCAACCTGACCAAGATCGAGTCCCGTCCCACCAAGGCCGAGCTCGGCGAGTACTGCTTCTTCCTCGACACCGTCGGGCACCTCGCCGACGAGCGCGTCGGCGACGCGCTGGCCGCCGTCAAGCGCACCCACCGCGACGTCAAGGTGCTCGGCTCCTACCGCCGGT
>CAYSTY010000193.1:0-5183 GCA_964433685.1 uncultured Actinomycetota bacterium
AGCTCGCTCACCGCGGCGATGTCCACCAGCTCCTGCATGGGGTTCGAGGGGGTCTCGAAGAAGACGGCCTGGGCCGGCTCGGCCAGCGCCTGCGCCCACTGGTCGAGGTCGGTGCCGTCGACGAAGTCGGTGCGGATGTCCCACCGCGGCAGGATCGCGTCCAGCACCTGGAAGCAGGAGCCGAACAGCCCACGCGCGGCGACGACCCGGTCACCCGCGCGGAGCGTGGCCGCCAGTGCGTTGAAGACCGCGGACATCCCGCTGGCGGTCGCCCACGCGGCCTCCGCCCCCTCGAGCGCGCGGAGGCGCTCCTCGAACATCGCGACCGTCGGGTTGCCGAGCCGGCTGTAGACGAACCGGTCGGACTCGCCGGCGAACGCGGCCGCGGCCTCCGCGGCGGAGCCGTAGACGAACCCGGACGTCAGGAACGGTGCCTCGGAGGTCTCGGCGAAGGCGCTGCGCCGGGTCCCCGCGCGGACCGCCAACGTGTCGGGCAGCCACGCCTCGGTCGGATCGTCGGACACGGACGGCTCCTGCGGCGTCGGGCGGTTCATCGCGGACGAGCGTAGGAGCCGGTGGCCGACGGCCCGAGCGTCGCCAGTGTCAACGGGACGCGTGGTAGGTGATCAGCCGGGTCAGGAACAGCGCCATCTGCCCGCGGGTGACCGGCCGGTCGGGGCTGAAGGTCCCCGGTCCCGTCCCGGCGGCGATCCCGGCCGCGGCCAGCCGGTCGATGCTGTCGGCGTGCGGTGACGCGCCCACGTCCCGGAAGACGCTGGTCCCCGCCGGGAGCGGACGCCCTGCGGCGTACTCGGCGGCGCGGGCGAGGAACGAGGCCATCTGGGCCCGGGTGACGCTGGCGCCAGGTGCGTACTCGGAGGTGGTGCGTCCGCTGGCGATACCGGCGGCGTGCAGCCGGGTGATGGCATCGGCGTGCGTCCCGCTGATGTCGGCGAAGGCCGCTCCCTCGGTGACCGGCGCCGGCCGTCCCATCTGATCGACGGCGCGGGTGAGGAACGAGGCCATCTGGGCCCGGGTCACGGCCGACGCGGGTCGGTAGGTGCCGTCGCGGGCGCCCGCGGTGATGCGCAGGTCGCCGAGGCACCCCGCGGCGGCACCGACCGCGGTCCGGTGATCGACGTCCGGGAAGCGGGCCTCCGGCGCGTCGGGGCACGTGGCGGGGACGCGGCGGTCGGTGGTGGACCGCGCCACGGTCGGGGCCGGGCTCGGCGCACCGACGAACGAGATGATCGCCGCGTCGAGCGGCGAGCCGTCGTACTCACGGAACACGGTGGTGGTGTGCAGGCGCCAGTAACGGGCTCCGAGGTCGACCAGCACCACCGACGTCCCGACGTGATCGAACCGGGGGTTGAGCAGGTTGCGCCGGTGCGCGTCGGAGGCCATGTAGTTGGCCATCGTCTCGTGGAGCGCGGTACGCAGTTCGCCGGTGGAGGGTGTGGACCCGCCCACCCGGAAGGTCCGGACCGCCACGTTCTCCGCGGCCGCGTTCCGGCAGCACATCTCCGCGGTGTACCCGGGTCCGCCGTTGGCGACCGTGTTGTGGCACAACAACGATCCCCCCGGGCAGACCCCGCGCGCCTGCGCCTGTGACCACCGCCGCGCCGAGTCCCGCAGGTCGCTCCACCCGCTGAACGGGGCCGCGGCAGCCCCGGCACGTGCGGTGAACGAGCCCGGCGACGTCCGTGCCTGCTGGTGCAGTTCGAACATGATCGCTTCAGCCGTCGCCTCCGCGCCCGTCCGGGTGCTGGCGGCGGCGATCGGTGCGGACGGCGTGAGCGGCACCAGGAAGGCCGCGGCCAGCAGGACGGCGACGCAGCGGGCGAGGACACGGACGGTCACGCAGGTCACGGGCACGGCAACGCTCCGGAAGCGGGTTCGGCCGGAGAGGGCGGCTGACCGGACGGGGGTGCCACACCCAAGCACGTCGCCCGCCGCGGCGGGCCACCGGTGCACGCGCCGCAACCCCGCAACCGGTCGGCCCCCGGAGGCGCAGGCGCTCCGGGGGCCGAGGGGTCGTCCAGGGCTAGGGGGTGTAGCGCAGCTCCACGCGACGGTTCTGGGCGCGGCCCTCCGGGTGGTCGTCGCCGTCCTCGGTCTCGTTCGGGGCGACCGGTTCCCGTGCGGCGAAGCCCTCGGTGGTGAAGCTCACGCCGTCCAGGCGGTCGGCGAGGAACGCCTCGACCGCCTCCGCGCGACGCTCCGAGAGGTCCTGGTTGTACGCGTCGGTACCGACGCTGTCGGTGTGTCCGCCGATGGACAGCTCCGTGACGCCGGCGTCGGCGATCCGGTCGACCACGTCGGCCAGCAGCTCCTCGGCCTCCGGGAGCAGGTCGGCCTCGTCGAACGCGAAGAAGACGTCCGCCTCGAGCGTGATGCGGACCTCCTCGACGGAGGTGGTCGTGGCCGTCCCCGCCTCGAGCGAGACGATGGTGGACTCGATCGGGAGGATGAAGGCGGACAGGTCGGTGGGGAGGGTGTCGAGCGGGGTGATCTGGGCGGCGGCCGGGGAGGCCCCGCCGACCGCCGTGGTGAGCACGGCGACGGCCAGGACGGCCCGGGTCCGGAGCGTGGCGACCATCAGTTCGCGTCCCGGATCGGCACCCCGTCGACGGACGGGAAGGACGGGATCTCGACCGTCATCGAGCTCACACCGGCGGGTGGCGCCGGGAACTGGGCCGACAGGCGGTAGGTCGACTCGGCCTCGAGCCCGCCGTCGGGCAACGAGCTGCACAGGCACGCACCGCTCGAGTCGCGCAGCACGAGGTGTCGGTTGGCGTTGTCGCGGTCGACCAGGGTCACACCGGAGACGGAGCGGCGGACCGGGTCGTGGGTGCTGATGGGATCGTTGCCCTGGCTGCGGGCGCCGAGGAAGGTGTCCTCCGTGGCGGCGAACCAGTCCTGCGCGGTGATGAACCCGTCCGACGGCCCCACGTGGACCGCGAACTCGAGCGTCAGGGTCTGCCCGTCCCGCCGCAGATCGAGCACGTCGATACCCGCGAACGGCGGCGAACCCTCGATCGACACGACCGGCTCACCGGTCGGGTTCGCCGGCTGCGGCAGCGCGTCGTCGCTGACCGTCGGCTCACGCTCGTCGTCGACGACCGGTCCGGTGTCGTCCCTGGCCGTCTCCCCGGGGGACACGTCCTCGACGTCCACGCTCTCGGCGCGGTCGGCGTCCTCGGCCTCCTCGGCCTCCTCCAGGGCGACCGGGTCGCTGGCGGACGAGGCCGTGTCGGCCTGGAGGCTCGGGGTGCTGCAGCCGGTCGCGACCAGGGCCGCCAGTGCGACGGCGCCGATCGTGTGGCGTGTGGGGTTCAGGTGGCGCATCGGTGTCCCTCCGGGCGTGTGGTTCGGGCTGGTGTCACCGGGTACGTCGTGTCCGTGGCGGCAGCGCGTCCCACGACCTGACGTTCCGCGCGTCCAGCGCACTCATCCGTCCGCCCCCTCCTCCACGCGCAGCTGGTGGGTGACCCGGACCTCGGCGCCCCCACGTGCGGTGCCGACGACCGTCACAGCCGCGCTGCCGGGACTGCTGGTGGCGACGGTGAGCGCCGGGGAGCCGGGGATGACGGTCCCTTCGGGCGTGAACCAGGCGTGGTCGTCGACACCGCTCGTCGCCACGCTGAAGGTCGCGGTCTCGCCGGCGACGACCGACTCGGGTCCGCGCAGGGTGAGCGCGAGGTCACCGTCCCGGTCGGTGATCTCGACGGAGCCGTCGATCACCGTGACGCTCGGCCCGGCGTCGCGACCGACGTACGCCGCGCCGCCGGCGCCGAGCACCAGGCCCAGTCCCGCCGCGGCCAGCAGCGCCCGGGTCGGCCGTGGCCGCCGCGAGCCGTCCTCGCCACCGGGGGGTGCCGCGAGGATCGGGGCCGGCGGCGGCCGCAGCGCGGCCTCCAGCTGGTCCGCCCACGCGGTCACGTCCGACTGCCGCTTCCTCGGGAGGTCGGACAGGCCCTGCACCAACACGCCCACGGCGGCTGCCGGCAGCGCGGCTCCGCGCAGCAACTGCTCGGCCTGCTCCTGGTCGGTCGGCGCCGAGCCGGTGACCAGCCAGACGACCAGGGCGGACAGCGACCACAGGTCCGCGCGGGTGTCGACCGTCGTCGGCCCGCCGCGCTGCTCGGGCGGACGGAACCCCTCGGTCCCGCCCGCCAGCGTGAGGCCGGAGCTGCGCGCGAGGTCCTTCGACAACCCGAGGTCGGCGAGCACGAGGCGTTCGTCCGCGGCGACGAGCGGCGACGACCCGGCGCCCGGGTCGGGAGCCAGCGTCGATCGCAGGAGCACGTTCGCGGGGCTGAGATCGCGGTGGACGACCCCGGCGCGGTGGACGGCCTCGAGCGCGGCCGTCAGGGGCCCGGCGACGGCCAGCACGTCGTCTCCGTCGGGACCCCAACCGTCGCGGCGGAGACGGTCGACCCGGGAGGCGAGGTCGCCGCGGTCGGCGAGCTCGAGCACGAGGTACGGCTGCTGCCGGTCGGTCTCGCCGAGGTCGAGGACGCGGACCACGTGCGGGCTGTCGATGCGCCGCAGCACGCGGCCCTCCGACAGGAACCGTTCGCGCACGTCCGGGTCGAGGCTGTGGTTCTCGGCCAGGACCTTCAGCGCGACCTCGTCCTCGAGGCGCTCGTCCTCGGCACGCAGCACGGTCGCGAAACCGCCAGCGCCGATGACGCCGGTCACGAGGTAGCGGCCGATGCGTTCCTCGTTCATCGCGCGAGGTCGCGCGCGTCGCCGAGCATCGTGGCCACGAGCGCTCGGCCCCGGTTCACGCGGGTCCGGGCCGTGCTCTCGTTGCAGCCGAGGCGCGTCGCGACGTCGGCGTAGGGCAGCTGTTGGACGTCGCGGAGGGTCACCGCGTGGCGGTAGTCGTCGGGCAACCGGGCGAGCAGCTGATCGACCGCTTCACGTGAGGCGATGACCGAGCTGATGCGCCGGGCCGGACGCTCATCCACCACCGGGATGCGGTCCCGGCGCGCCCGGAGGTGATCGACGGCCCGGTTGCGGGCGATGCCGTGGATCCACGACGACACCTGCGCGTCACCGCGGAAGCTGGCCAGCTGGGTCGCGACCACGACGAGGGTGTCCTGCGTGACCTCCTCGACGGCGCTCTCGTCGACCAGCACCCGACGTGCGGCGGCGCGTGCGAGGCCGCTGCGGTC
>CAYSTY010000194.1:0-5139 GCA_964433685.1 uncultured Actinomycetota bacterium
GGCGCCGTGGGGGTTCTGCGCTACCGGTTGCGGCGAGGGGGCGCCGCGGGGGTTGCGCGCTACCGGTTGCGGCCGCGCACGTGAACGAGGTCGCCGGGGACGCGGCGTACTACCGGGCTCGTACCGCTGCGCGCGAGGCGCGGCGCGGTGCGCGCACGGGCGCCGATGACTACACTCCGGCCCCCTACTTTGGGTCCATCCGGACACCGTCCGCAGTTGCGTCGTACCTGGACGGATGGGGCCAGCGACCCCCGGTCGAACCATCGGCCGGGACAGGGGGCGGGCCTCGACCGGGATCGAACGACCCCCGTGACACGAGTCGGGCGCGGACGCGTCCGAGAGGAGATCTGCATGCGTAGTGCCAAGCGCGCACTAGCCCTGGCTGCAGCGGCCGCTCTCGCGCTGACCGCCTGCGGCGACGGCGGTGGCAGCGACGATGGTGACAGCGTCGACCAGGAGACCACCGACGGCGCCGAGGACGGTGCTGAGGACGGTACCGACGGCGGCGGCGAAGCTGCGGCCGGCGGTTCCTTCACCATCCGTGGCTGCGAGCCGCAGTTCCTGAACACCACCGACACCCGCGACGTGTGCGGTGGCGCGGTGCTCCGGATGCTGTTCGCCCCGCTCGTCGAGACCGACCCCGAGACCGGTGAGCCCTACATGGGCACCGCGGAGTCCGTCGAGACCGAGGACAACCAGACCTGGACGATCACCCTGCGCGAGGGTGACACCTTCCACGACGGCACGCCGGTCACGGCGCAGTCCTACGTGGACGCGTGGAACGCGGTCGCGCAGCCCGAGGCGTCCAACAACTTCTTCTTCTCGCGCTTCGAGGGCTACGCCGAGATCCAGGACGGTTCCGCCGAGGAACTGTCGGGTGTCACGGTCGTCGACGAGAGCACCATCGAGGTCACGCTGACCGAGCCGTTCGGTCCGTTCCTGATCTCGCTCAACGACACCTCGTTCTACCCGCTGCCCGAGTCCTACTTCGAGGACCCGGAGGCGTTCCAGAACGCCCCCGTCGGGAACGGTCGCTACCAGATGGACGGTGAGTGGGAGCGCAACCAGCAGATCGCGCTGACCCGCTTCGAGGACTACAACAACGACGACCCGGGGCTGGCCGACGAGATCACCTACGTGATCTACGACGACATCAACACCGCCTACCTCGACGTCCAGGCCGGCTCGCTCGACGTCTCCGAGGCCATCCCGCCGGAACAGGAAGGCGCGGTCGACGGTGACTTCGGTGACAACGTGCTGCGCACGCCCACCTCGTCGTTCACCTACCTCGGCTTCCCGATGTTCGACGAGCGTTTCGGTGACAACCTCGAGCTGCGCCAGGCGCTGTCGCTGGCCATCGACCGTGAGGCGATCATCTCGGCCATCTTCAGCGACACGCTGCGTCCGGCCACCGCGATCATCCCGCCGGTGCTCGAGTCGCACCGTCCCGACGCCTGCGACGTGTGCGAGTTCGACCCGGAGCGTGCACAGGACCTGTTCGAGCAGGCCGGTGGCTTCGACGACACCATGGTCCTCTACTTCAACTCGGGCGCAGGCCACGAGGAGTGGGTGGAGGCCGTCGCCAACCAGTGGAACGAGGTGCTCGGCATCTCCGACGTGCAGTTCGAGAGCCTCGAGTTCGCGCAGTACCTCGACCTCCTCGACGCCGAGGAGATCGAAGGTCCGTACCGTCTCGGCTGGATCCTGTCGTACCTGAGCCCGCAGTACGCGCTCGAGGACCTCTACACCACCACCGGTGGGTCGAACAACTTCGGGTACTCGAACCCGGCGTTCGACGAGGCGCTGGCCGCGGCCAACGCGACCGATGCCGAGGAAGCCGACGCGGCCTACCAGGCCGCCGAGGACATCCTCCTCGAGGACCTGCCGCTCATCCCGATGTGGTACGGCCAGTCCACCAGCATCTGGACCGACCGCGTCGACGGCATCATCATGGACCCGTCCGGGTACGTGCGTGCTGAGCTGATCTCGGTCGTCGAGGACTGAGTTCGCCGGAGGGGACGGCCGGTCGACCGGTCGTCCCCTCCACCACGTGACGCGGCGGGAGGTACACCCGCCGCGTCACGCCCGTTCCCCCCGCCGCTCTGGAGGGCACCGTGGGCACCTACGCCGCACGTCGCCTGCTGCAGATGATCCCGGTCTTCTTCGGCGCGACGCTCATCATCTTCTTCATGGTGTTCGCCATCCCCGGCGATCCGATCCAGGCCATGGCCGGTGAGCGGCGGCTCAGCGAAGCCACGTTGACCGCCATCCAGGACCGCTACAACCTCAACGACCCCTTCTTCGTCCAGTACGCCAAGTACATCGGGGGCATCTTCACCGGCGACTTCGGACGAGCGTTCAACGGTCGCGAGGTCGCCGACATCATCCGGGACACCTTCCCGGTCACGATCCGTCTCGCCGGTGTCGCGCTCGTCTTCGAGATCATCATCGGTGGTCTGGCCGGCCTCCTCGCGGGGCTCAAGCGCGGATCGTTCATGGACAGCCTGGTCCTGGTGTCCACGACCGCGGTGATCTCCATCCCGGTGTTCGTCCTCGGCTACGCGATGCAGCTACTGCTCGGGGTCGAGCTCGGCTGGTTCCCGATCGCGGGCCTGCGCGAGGGCTGGGTGAGCTACGTGCTGCCGGGCTTCGTGCTCGGCGCCATCTCCCTGGCGTACATCGCGCGGCTGCTACGGAGCTCGCTCGTCGAGAACCTGCAGTCCGACTACATCCGCACCGCCACGTCCAAGGGGCTGTCGCGGGCGCGGGTGGTCGGCCGTCACGGCATGCGCAACTCCCTGATCCCGGTGGTCACCTACCTCGGTGTCGACCTCGGCTCGCTGATGGCCGGCGCCGTCATCACCGAGGGCATCTTCAACATCCCGGGCGTCGGCGGGGCGGTCTTCACGGCGATCCGCCAGCAGGAGACCCCCGTGGTCGTCGGCATCGTCACGATCCTGGTGATCGTCTTCATCCTGGCGAACCTGCTCGTCGACCTCCTCTACGGCGTGCTCGACCCGAGGATCCGCTATGAGTGACCAGGACCAGGGCCCGGTCGGTCTCGATGACGGCGGCGACCCGGGCGACGGCGCGACCTCACAGCAGGCCGAGGTGTCCGCGACGGCGGCTGGAGCCGAGGTCGCCGATGCCTCGCTCTGGGGTGACGCGTGGAAACGTCTGCGGCGCAGCCCGATGTTCGTGGTCTCCGCGCTGCTGTTGCTCGTGATCATCGCGATGGCGATCTTCCCGCAGCTGTTCACCGCGGCCGACCCGCGCGACTGCAACCTGTCGCGGTCGCTGGTGCGTCCGTCCCGCGAGGCATGGTTCGGCTACGACGTGCTCGGCTGCGACTACTACGCCCGCACCATCTACGGCGCCCGCGCCTCGGTGGTCGTCGGCCTGACCGTCACCGTGTCCGCGTCGCTGATCGCGGTGGTCCTCGGGTCGCTGGCCGGCTACTACCGCGGCAAGCTCGACGCGATCCTCTCGCGCGTCACCGACGTCGTCTTCGCGCTGCCCTCGCTGCTGGCCGGCATCGTGATCCTGTCGGTCATGGAGAACCGCGGCATCCCGCAGGTGGCCTTCGTGCTGGCGGTCCTCGGGTGGCCGACGATGCTGCGCCTGATGCGCGCCACGGTCATGTCCGTCTCGGAGAACGAGTACGTCCAGGCCGCCCGCGCACTCGGTGCCAGCGACCGCCGCATCATCGTCCGGCACGTCCTGCCGAACGCGATGACCCCGGTCATCGTCTACGCGACCATCTTCGTCGGGATCGCGATCGTCGCCGAGGCGACGCTGACCTTCCTCGGCGTCGGGCTCCAGCTGCCCGCGGTCTCGTGGGGGCTGGCCATCTCCAACGCGCAGTCGCGCCTGCTCCAGGCGCCACACCTGCTGTTCTTCCCGGGCATCTTCCTGTCCATCACCGTCTTCAGCTTCATCCTCATGGGCGACGCCCTGCGTGACGCGCTCGACCCCAAGCTGCGCTGAGGAGCCGCCGTGACCACCGACACCTCCATCGTCGCCCCGACCGACGGCTCCGGTCGACCCGGGTCGGCCCCGCTGCTCGAGGTCGACGAGCTCGAGGTCGAGTTCCGCACCCCACGCGGGGTGGTGAACGCGGTCAACAAGGTCTCGTTCTCGGTCGACCGGGGGGAGACCCTCGCCATCCTCGGTGAGTCGGGTTCGGGCAAGTCGGTGACCGCGCAGGCGATCATGGGGCTGATCGACTCGCCCCCGGGGTTCATCACCGGCGGTCAGTTGCGCTTCCACGGCCAGGATCTGCTCACGCTGTCCGAGAAGGACCGGCGCGCGGTCCGTGGGCAGCGCATCGCGATGATCTTCCAGGACGCGTTGACCGCCCTGAACCCGGTGTTCCCGGTCGGCTGGCAGATCGGTGAGATGCTCCGCGTCCACCGCGGCGCCTCGCGCAAGGAGGCGCGTGAGCACGCCATCGACCTGATGGAACGCGTCGGCATCCCTTCGGCCCGCGAGCGCGTCGGCGACTACCCCCACGAGTTCTCCGGCGGTATGCGCCAGCGCGTGATGATCGCGATGGCCCTCGGGATGGATCCGGAGGTGCTGATCGCGGACGAACCCACGACCGCCCTCGACGTCACCGTCCAGGCGCAGGTGATGGAGCTGCTCGCCGACCTCCAGCAGGAGACCGGCATGGGCATGATCCTGATCACCCACGACCTCGGGGTGGTCACCGAGGTCGCCGACCGCGCGGCCGTCATGTACGCCGGTCGCATCGTGGAGACCGGCGCGGTGCGCACGGTGTTCACCGAACCGGCCCACCCCTACACCCTCGGGCTGATGCGGTCGGTCCCGTCGCTCGAGGCGCGCTCGGGTGACCTGGAACCGATCAAGGGTGCCCCGCCGAGCCTGACCAACATCCCACCCGGCTGCCCCTTCCACCCCCGCTGTCCGTTCGAGACGCCCGTGTGTCGCACCGAGCACCCGCCGCTACGGCCCGTCGGCGACACCTCTCCACCCGCGCCCCAGCACGCCGCCTGCCACCACGCCGAGGAGGTCCTCCGTGTCAGCTGACCTGCTCGGCCAGCAGCGCACGTCCGGTGAGGTGCTGCTGCGCGTCGACGGCCTCGTCAAGCACTACCCGCTGCACCGCGGCGTGTTCCG
>CAYSTY010000195.1:0-5119 GCA_964433685.1 uncultured Actinomycetota bacterium
GCGGCCTCGCACCGTCGCGGCCGCCGCAGGGTAGGTCGCCCGGTCCATCCCACGGTGACACGGTCGTTCGGACGGCTCGCGCGCCGGGATGGGCTAGCCCGGGTGGACGCCGTTCCGGGGTCGGGAACGCGCCGTCTTCCCTCCTGAGGAAGAGCCGGCGCCGGAGCCTTCCGGAACCACACCTTCGGAAGCGGCAGGCCGGTCGTAGCGTCGCAGGCAGCTACGGGTCCCGTAGCTGAGGGAGCAGGTGTGGGTCGCACGCGGTGTGTTCCGCGCGCGCCTCGGACCCTTCGATGGACGACGAGGAGATCCTTGTGAAGCACAGCCACGAGCGGGGGTGGTCGCTACGACGCGCCCTCAGCCTGGGTGCTGCGAGCGTGATGGTGGCCGCGATGCTGCCGGCGGGGGTGGCCGCGGCACAGACCGCCAGCCCCGGAGCCCGCGACACCGACAGCGTCTGCCCAGCACCCGGCGGGGACGGTGACTTCGCTGACGTCACTGGGAACGTGCACGGGGATAACATCGACTGCATGGCCGGTCACGGCATCGCCCTCGGCTTCGCCGGTGGTGGCTACGGGCCCGCCGAGCACATCTCCCGCGCCCAGATGGCGTCGTTCGTCGCACGGTTCATCGAGCGGTCCACCGGTGAGGCCCTGCCCGCCGGCCAGGACGGTCGCTTCGACGACGTGCCGGCCACGGACGTCCACGCGGCCAACATCGAGTCGCTCGCCGAGGTGGGCGTCGTCCTCGGGACCAGCATCTCCGGTGGCCGGTCCTACGCGCCCCAGGGCGTCGTGACCCGCGCCCAGATGGCGTCCTACGTCCGTCGCGCGCTGTCGTACATCGACAACGGCGACGCCGCCGACCAGTCGGCGCCCGCGGCCGCGACCAGCGACCACTTCCCCGACGACGACGGCAACATCCACGAGGCGAACATCAACGCCATCGCGGAGGCCGGCATCGTCCAGGGCTTCGCCGACGGCACCTACCGCCCGAACCTGCCGGTCCGGCGCGACCAGATGGCGTCGTTCGTGGTCCGCACCTTCGACTTCGCCGTCGACGAGGAACTCGTCCCCGCCCCAGGTGAGGAGCCGGGTGAGCCCGAGGAGCCGGAGGAGCCCGAGGAGCCGGAGGCTCCCGAGGTGACCGTCACCGGGACCGCGGACGCGGCACCGGGCGACGACATCACCGTGACCTTCGCCGGCGACGTCGACCGCATCTCGTCGGCCACCATCGCCGGCGCGTGCGTCGAGGACGGCGCGCTGACGATCGCCGACGGGCAGGCCACCGTGGCCACCGCCGCCGACGCCGCCGACGGTGCGTGCGAGCTGACCGTCGCCATCCGGTTCGACGACGACAGCACCGCGACCGAGACCTTCACGGTCACCCTCACGACCCCGGAGCCGGACACCGGTTCGATCTCCGGGACCGTCACGGAGCCGGACATCGAAGGCAGCGAGCCCGACGAGGGTGAGGTGTCGGTGCCGCAGGTCGGTGCGTTCTCGTTGGTGGCTGAGGGTGGTCACCTGCACATCGGTGCGGACAACGCGTTCGATCTGACCGAGTGCGTGGGTGGTGTGCCGGCCGAGGAGGATGGTGACTGCATCGAGTTCGACGGTGACCTCGCTGAGGACGGCGCGGTGACCATCGGTGCCGATGGGATCTCGTTCCCGCAGCTGCAGACCGAGGCGGATACGCCGTTCGGTGTGCTGCCGGTGTTCGTGGACATCACCGCTCCGGAGGGTGCGACCGGTTCGTATGACTTCGAGTCGGGTGCTATGACCATGGATGCAGATCTGGACATCGGTATCGATGTCGGTGGCGCCATCCAGTGCGCGATCGAGGGTGTGGAGCTGTCGCTGTCCACCGCGGATGGTGGAACTGCGTTCGACGGTGGCGTTGGCGCGCTGTTCGACGATGCCTTCGCGGTGCCGGCTGCTACCGGCGGCGACCTGTGCGGCCTGGTGAACGATCAGCTGGGTGTGCCGACGGAGTCGGGTGAGAACGAGGTGCTGTTCGAGCTGATCTTCGTCGGTGACGACGAGCCGACCGAGCCGGTCGAGGGTGACCCGATCGCGGGTGCGACCGTGACCGTCGAGGGCACGGACCTGTCGGCGACCACCGATGAGGACGGCAACTACACCATCACGGACGTGCCGACCGGCACGTACGAGGTGACCGCAGCTGCCGAGCTCTACGACGCGGCAACCGTGGCGGACGTGGTCGTCGAGGCCGACACCACCACCACCGTCGACTTCGAACTCGGGCGGAGCACGGGCAGCGTGTCCGGCACCGTCACCGAGTTCGTCGAGGACGAGGGTGAGGTGTCGGTGCCGCAGGTCGGTGCGTTCTCGTTGGTGGCTGAGGGTGGTCACCTGCACATCGGTGCGGACAACGCGTTCGATCTGACCGAGTGCGTGGGTGGTGTGCCGGCCGAGGAGGATGGTGACTGCATCGAGTTCGACGGTGACCTCGCTGAGGACGGCGCGGTGACCATCGGTGCCGATGGGATCTCGTTCCCGCAGCTGCAGACCGAGGCGGATACGCCGTTCGGTGTGCTGCCGGTGTTCGTGGACATCACCGCTCCGGAGGGTGCGACCGGTTCGTATGACTTCGAGTCGGGTGCTATGACCATGGATGCAGATCTGGACATCGGTATCGATGTCGGTGGCGCCATCCAGTGCGCGATCGAGGGTGTGGAGCTGTCGCTGTCCACCGCGGATGGTGGAACTGCGTTCGACGGTGGCGTTGGCGCGCTGTTCGACGATGCCTTCGCGGTGCCGGCTGCTACCGGCGGCGACCTGTGCGGCCTGGTGAACGATCAGCTGGGTGTGCCGACGGAGTCGGGTGAGAACGAGGTGCTGTTCGAGCTGATCTTCGTCGGTGACGACGAGCCGACCGAGCCGGTCGAGGGTGACCCGATCGCGGGTGCGACCGTGACCGTCGAGGGCACGGACCTGTCGGCGACCACCGATGAGGACGGCAACTACACCATCACGGACGTGCCGACCGGCACGTACGAGGTGACCGCAGCTGCCGAGCTCTACGACGCGGCAACCGTGGCGGACGTGGTCGTCGAGGCCGACACCACCACCACCGTCGACTTCGAACTCACGCCGGTCGCACCGGCCGACTTCCAGGTCGAGATCGGCGGCGATGAAACCGCGGTCGCCGGCGAGTACGCCGAGCACCAGGTCCGCGTCTGGAACGCGGGTGTGGCGCCGCTCGGCGAGAACCTCGACATCGTGTGGTCGGTGCGGGACGCCGAGGGTGAGGTCGTGGACGATGCCACCATCCTCTGGTGCCTCGAACTCGTCCCGGGCATGCCGTGCAGTTGGGTGCCGAACCCGATCGCCGATCAGGGGTTGGCCGCCGACTACGACGAGACCAGCGACTGGCGGGTCACCTACCCGGCGGCCGGCGACTACACCTTCGAGGTGGAACTGCGTCGCGCAGGCTCCACCGAGGTGATCGCGTCGGATGCCTTCGGGGTCACCGTCACCCCACCGCCGCTGTTCGAGGCCGGTCCGTTCACGATGTTCGTGGAGTCCGGTGGGGTCGTGCTCGGCACGGACCGCGAGGAGCCGTACGAGATCAACTTCACCGGCTGCCCTGGTGGGGAGCCGGCCACGGAAGGGGGCTCGTGCATCACCTTCTCCGGTGACATCGACGAGGACGGCAACTTCACCATCCCCATCGATGGTGTGTCGTTCCCGGAGACCGAGATGGACCCGGTGTTGGGTGTCATCCTGCCGACGATCCGGACGAGCGTCTCCGAGCCGTTGGTCGGGACGGTGGACCCGTTCACCGGCGCGGTGACCATCACGCTGCCGATGCAGGTGGACATCACGCTCACCAACCTCCTCGACTCGACCACGGTGGCCGAGTGCCGGTTGAACGTCGGCCTCGCCGGGACGTCGGGGTCCAGCGGCCCGCTCACGGGTGCTGCGTTCGATGGTGATCAGCTGTCCGTCGTGGACGGTCTGTTCTCGGTCGGCAACGCCGTCGACCTCGGCGAGCCAGGTGCGTGCGGGTTGATCGACACGGTCGTCGGACTGCCGAGCCCGGGCGAGGACGAGCCGGTGGCCAACACCGCTGTGTTCGAGCTGCTGTTCCGCCCCCGTGCCGACTGACCGAGAGCGATGACGAGGTCGGGGGTCGCCTTCGGGCGGCCCCCGACCGCGTGCACCACCGTGCGGTGAGCGACGACCTCGCTGCCCGATGCCGCCGACGGTGGGCGCCCCGTTACCCTCCGTGCCATCGTCGGCTTCGGGAGGGCTGGTGACACCGGTACGGCCGCACGCCACGTCGGGGCAGCGGGTCCGCGCGCGCCGTTTCGACCCGCAGGCCACGCTCGACCAGCTGCCTGCCCTGGTCGCAGAACTCGATCCGGAGCAGCCCATCGTCGTGCTCGACGATCTGCCGGCCTTCAGCGTCCACGACATCGACGAGGTCCTCCGCCCGGCGATGGCGGCGCTCGTCGACAGCGTCGTGGACGACCTCGAACGCGCCAGCTCGGTCGCGATCCGCGGTGGCGTGATCGAGGAGAACGTCCGGCGCGTCACCGAACACGCGTTGCGTCAGTTCGCGCTCGCGGTCGAGTCGGGCCAGCCGCAGCTCGACACCCGCCTGTACCGCGAGCTCGGCCGCCGCCACGCGCGCGCCGGCTGGTCGCTGCGTGAGCTGACCACGATGATCGGTCGCGGCGGTCGAGCCTGTATGCGCAGCCTCGCCGCCATCTCCGCGGACGACGGGCCCGGTCGCGACCGCATCGGCCGCGCCAGCGAAGCCGTCCTCGCCTTCACCACGGCGCTCATGACCGCCGCGGTCGAGGGCTACACCGAGGTGCAGTCGACGCACGCCAACGGTCTGCGCGGCCGGCGGGTCGGCTTCGTTCGGCGCCTGCTGCGCGGCCAGATCCAGGACGACGAGGTCGCCGAGCTCGAGGCGGAAGCCGCCGCCCTCGGCTGGCCGTTGCCGAGCCACCTCGTCGTCGCGGTCTCCTCACCGGGCGCCGAGCTCGGTCCCCTCGGGCCACCCGATGCCCTGGTGATCATCGAGGGGGCGCGGCACAACCTGCTGCTCCCCCACGACGGGACGACGGTGGCGCTCACCGCCG
>CAYSTY010000196.1:0-5101 GCA_964433685.1 uncultured Actinomycetota bacterium
ATCGAGGACTGGGGACCGATCGCGACCGGTGGCTTCCCGCCCCGGCTCGCCGACGGCTGACGCCGCCGTGAGCGCGTCCCTGAGCGAGCGGCTGCACACCGCGCTGATCGACGATGGCACCGTCCACGACCACGACCTGCCCGACGAGGTGGCGGCCGCCGTCCCCCGCAACAGCATCCGCCAGGTGTCGGCGCACACCCTCCAGAACGTCGGGGACCTCGTCGTCGACGCCAAGACGGTGCTGGCCTGGCTGATCGCGGCGACCGGTGCGCCGGCCGCCTTCGTGGGGTTGCTCGTCCCGATCCGTGACGCCGGATCGATGGTCCCCCAGGTCCTGCTGGCGCCGTTCGTCCGCCGGCTCGCGGTGCGCAAGTGGGTGTGGGTCGGTGGGGCCGTCGCGCAGGCGGTGGCGGTCGTGCTGATGGCCGCGGTCACCGCGACCCTGTCGGGCCGTGCCGCGGGCATCGGCATCCTCGCGAGCCTCGCGCTGTTCTCGCTCGCGCGGGCCGCGTCGTCGTTCAGCTCCAAGGACGTCCTCGGCCGGACCCTCCCGAAGGGCATCCGGGGGCAGGTGTCGGGCCTGTCCACCGTCGGGGCGGGGCTCGCGGCGATCACCGTCGGCATCGGGATGCGGCTGCTCGGCGGCGACGACACTCCGCCGGCCACGTTCGCGTGGTTGCTCGTCGGCGGTGCGGTCGCCTGGCTGCTGGCGGCCGGCGTGTTCGCGGGTGTCCGTGAGGCGCCGGGCGAGCGCGACCGGGACGAGGACGCGCTGCGGGCCCTGCGCGGCGCGCTCGCGCTCCTGCGCGACGACGCACCGTTCCGGCGGTTCGTCCTCGCCCGTTCGTTGCTGTTGGTGTCGGCGCTCAGCCCGCCGTTCGTGGTCGCGCTCGCCACCGAGCAGGGTGGCGCCGGCCTCCAGGGGCTGGCCGCGTTCGTCGTCTCGAGCGGGGTCGCGTCGCTCGTCGCCGGCCGCTTCTGGGGACGCACGTCGGACCGTTCGAGCCGGACCACGATGCAGTGGGCCGCCGGCTCCTCGTCGGTCATCATCCTCGCGTTCGTCGCCGCGACCCAGGTCGACGCCCTGGCGGAGCTCACCCTGCTCTACCCGGGCACCTACCTGCTGCTGGCGATCGCGCACACCGGTTCGCGGATCGGGCGCAAGACCTACGTGGTCGACCTCGCGGTCGGCAACCTGCGGACCGACTACATCGCCGTGTCCAACACCGTGATGGGCCTGATCCTGCTGGCGACCGGCGGACTGACCGCCGCGGTGGCGAGCTACGGGGAGCAGGTCGCCCTGCTGGTGCTCGCGGCGCTCGGCGTCCTCGGTGTGGTCGTGGCGGCGTCGCTCCCCGAGGTCAGCGCCGGTGCCGAGGACGCCTGACCTGCCGACCGGGGCCGCGGCCCGTGCGGCCCGGGTCTGCACACGATCCGCACATCTCCTCGACGGGCGCACCACACCGACGTCGTAACGTCCCGGCCATGGATACCGCCACCGCCACCATCGCCGTCATCGAGGACGAGGTCACGATCGCGACCGCCGTCGCGAAGCGCCTGCGTGCGCAGGGCTACCGCGTCGAGGTCGCCCACGACGGTCCGGGCGGCGTCGCCCTGTGCGAGCGGTTGCGACCCGACCTCGTGATCCTCGACCTGATGCTGCCGGGGATGGACGGCCTCGAGGTGTGCCGCCGCATCCAGCGCGACCGGGACGTACCGGTGCTGATGCTGACCGCCCGCGACGACGAGAACGACCTCCTCGTCGGCCTCGGGATCGGCGCGGACGACTACGTGACCAAGCCCTTCAGCCCGCGCGAACTGGTCGCCCGCGTCGCGGTCCTCCTACGTCGGGTCGACCGCGCGGCCTCCGCGACGTCGACGGGCACGGGAGCGGACGGGATCGTCCGGGTCGGCGACCTCGAGGTCGACCGGCCTCGCCGCACCGTCACCGCCGGAGGCGACCCCGTCCACCTCACCGTCACCGAGTTCGACCTGCTCGTCCGGCTCGCCCGCCGGCCCGGCGTCGTCTGCAGCCGGGACGAGCTGCTGCGTGAGGTGTGGGGTTTCCGCGACGGGTCGTCCACCCGCACCGTCGACTCGCACGTGGCGTCGCTACGGCGCAAGCTCGGCGCCGACCGGATCCGCACCGCCCACGGCGTCGGGTACGCGCTCGAGGAGCCGACGCCGTGAGGCCGCTCGACCGCATCGGGTCGCTGAAGCTCAAGCTCGGCGCCGTCATCGTCGCGGCGGTGCTCGCCACGGTGGTCGTCGTCGAGGTCGGCGAGCGCGCCGGATGGCCGACCCTGCCCGTCGCCGCGGGCGCCGTCGTCGTGGCCCTGGTGGTCGTCCAGGTCCTGGCCCACGGCATGACCTCGCCGTTGCGGGAGATGGCCCGCGCGGCCACCCGTCTGGCCGCCGGTGAGGGTCACGAACCGGTGACCGCCACCTCACGCGACGAGGTCGGCGACCTCGGCCGGGCGTTCAACTCCATGGCCGAACAGCTCGCCGAGACCGAGCGGTTGCGACGCGAGCTGATCGCCAACGCCGCCCACGAGCTGCGCACCCCCATCGCAGCGCTGCGGGCCGTCGCCGAGAACCTCGTCGACGGGGTCGAGGACCCCGACGCGGCCACGCTGTCCGACGTGCTCGGGCAGACCGAACGGTTGCAGCGGCTCGTCGAGCAGCTCCTCGACCTGTCCCGTCTGGAAGCCGGCGTCGTCACCCTCGATCGTCACCCGGTCGACCTGCACGGGACGGTGACGCGTGCGGTCCGCACCGTCACCGCCGCGTCGGACGGCCCCGACGTGACGGTGGCGCTCGGCGCCGGGCAGCTGCACCTCGACGTCGACGACGGCCGCATCCAGCAGGTGCTGGTCAACCTGCTGACCAACGCCCGGCGTCACGCGCCCGCCGGGTCGGCGGTCACCGTCGAGGGGCGGCGTCTGCTCGGCGGGGACGTCGAGCTCGCGGTCGTCGACGCCGGTCCCGGGGTACCGGCCGCGGACGCGGAACGCATCTTCGACCGGTTCACCCGCAGCGATCCCGAACGGTCCGTCGCCCGTGGCGGCTCCGGTCTCGGCCTCGCGATCTCGCGCGAGATCGTGGAGCGCCACGGTGGGCAGCTGCGCATCGACCCGACGCACCGTCCCGGTTGCCGCGTCGTCCTCACCCTGCCCGCCACCGGCCCGGAGACCTCACGTGCCCGCTGACACCACCTCGACGTCACCGCCTCCGCCACCGCCGACGGGTCCCTCCGCCCCGCCTGCTCCGCCGGCTCGGGAACGTCCCGAGGTGACGCCGCGGCAGCTCGCGCTCGTGGCCGGCGCCGGGATGGCGTGCGCCCTCCTGCTGCCGTACCGCGAGGTCGGGCTGGCGCTCGTGCTGGCCGGGTTCGCGGTCGCCACAGCGGTGGTCGTCGGCCGGACGAACGACGAGCTGGGCGCGTTCGGAGGTGACCCGTGGCGACGCAGCTTCGCCGTGCTCGCGGTCGCACTGGCCGTGCTGCCCGCCATCACCGACGCTGCCTGGGTGCTGGCGTTGACCGTCCCCGCGTCGGCGGGGCTCGGGCTCCTGGCCGTCGCCGGAGGCCGGACCTGGCTAGCCACCATCACGCCGGCGGTGCGCACGGTGGTGCTGACCTTCACCGGGCTCGGTGCGGCCGCGCGAGCGCTGCAACGGACCGTTCCCTCCGGCGAACGCTGGGGCCGCCACGTCCGGACGGTGGTCCTCACCGTGGCGCTGTTGACGCTGTTCGGCGCGCTGTTCCGATCCGCAGATGCCGCGTTCGCGGGCATCGTCGACGTGATGATCCCCGAACTGTCGCTCGAGTCGTTCACCCTGCGCGTGATCGTCGGCGGCCTCTTCGCCAGCATCACCCTGACGCTCGTCCTCAGCCGTCCCCGGCCGGCCGACGAGGCCGCCACCCCACCGACGAACACGGTCACGGGCTCGGAGTGGATCGTGCCGCTGGCGGCGCTCGTGGCGCTGTTCGCCGCGTTCGTGCTCGTCCAGGCCGGCACCCTGTTCGGCGGTGACGCGCTGGTGCAGCGGACCGCTGGTCTGACCTACGCCGCCTACGCCCGCGAGGGGTTCGCGCAGCTGCTGGTCGTCGCCATCCTGACGCTCGGCGTCGTGGCCGCGGTCTCGCGCTACGCCGCTGCCCGCGACGACCGCGAGGCACGGCTGCGCCGTGGTCTGTTGGCAGCGCTGTGCGTCCTGACGTTGGTGGTGCTCGCGTCGTCGTTCCAGCGGCTCGCGCTGTACGAGGCCACCTTCGGGTTCACCCGGGCGCGGATGACCGCGCACGCGACGATCGTCTGGCTCGGTGCGCTGTTCGTCCTCGTGCTGGTCCTCGGCGGGCTGCGGCGCGCCGAGCACCTCCCCCGCGCGGCCGTCGCCTGGACCGGCGCGGCGCTGTTGGTCTTCGCGCTGCTGCGACCCGACGCGATCGTCGCACGGGCGAACCTCGACCACCTCGGGACGTCGGACGAGCTCGACCTGGAGGTCCTCGGCAGGCTGTCCGACGACGCGGTACCCACCCTGGTCGACGGGCTGCCCGCCGAGGTCGCCGCCTGCGTGATCGGCACGTCCCGGGACGACGGCGACCCGCTCGCCTGGAACCTGTCGCGATCGCGCGCCGACGCCGCACGAGCCACCCTCCCGGCGGTCGACTGCGGCGGGACGAGCTACCTGCTGCCTTGAGCGGCTCGACGCCGCCCCGTCGGGTGCGGCCGGGCCTGTGGACGGGCGATCGGAGGTGTCACAGGTCCCCTGCACGATGCCGTCATGACCTCGCCGCCTGATCCGTCCATCCCGCGCTCGCGCCCGTCCGTCACGGACGGACCGGCGCCGGGTGGACCACCCCCTCGCCGGACCCCCGTGGTCGCTGCCGAGGAACGTGGCCGCTACGACCTCGGCCCGGCCGATGTCGCCACCGCGGACGCCTGCGACTCCCCCACCCCGGGCACCGAGCCGTCGGTCGATCCGGTCGACGTGCCGACCGCGGTCGCGGCGATCCTGGCCGACGACGAACGCGGCGCCCGTCTGCCCGAGGGGGCGGAGCTGGCCGATCTGGTGGCCACGCTGCGGGCGATGGACCGGC
>CAYSTY010000197.1:0-5094 GCA_964433685.1 uncultured Actinomycetota bacterium
CACCTACGACGATTAGCACCCCGAGCACGTGGTGACGATCAGCACCCCGAGCACGGGGTGACGACTAGCACCCCGAGCACGGGGTGACCGACCGGAGAGGCACCGCATGAGCGACCAGACCGACACCACCACCCGCGCGCCGGTCGACCGCGACGCGCTCGGCCTCGACGACCTGCCCGAAGCCGACACCGAGACCGGACAGGCCGACGCGCCGGCGCCGAAGCCGGCTGCCTCGCCGTTCGCCGACCTCCCGCTCGAGGAGGACGGCATGCCATCCGGGCAGGACCTGATGAACGGCCTGCGCGCCGTCGTCGACCCCGAGATCGGCTACAACATCGTCGACCTCGGCCTCGTCTACGAGGTCACCAAGCCCGAACGCGGCTACGCGCACGTCCGCATGACCCTCACCTCCATGGGGTGCCCCCTCACCGAGGTCATCCACCAGCAGTGCTCGGTCATCCTCGGAGCCATGCCCGGCGTCGACCGCGTCGAGGTCGAGTTCACCTTCACCCCGCCGTGGGACACCTCCATGATCGCGGACTACGTGCGCGAGGAGATGCGGGCGATGGGTATGAACGTCTGACCTCGCTGCTCTGCGCGGGTGACCGCCGGCGGCCGGTCGGAGCCGTCGGGGGCGCCACTCGTCGCCGGCGCGACGACCCTTCGGTTCGTCGTCGCGCCGTGCTCCTCCAGTTGCCCCCGCCGGTCCGCCCGACCGCCGGCTCTCGGCCTCGCGCTGACGGTTCGGGTGAGGTCGGGGGGGTCTTGGGGGGGCTCGACGTCGTACGCTGGTCCGTCGGTTCTCGGAGATGGAGCCTTGGGGTGGGTGCGGCGGCGGGTGGTGTCGGTGGTGTTCGCCGACCTCGTCGGGTTCACCGAGCTCGGTGACCGGCTCGACCCCGAGGACGTCGAGGTCGTCCAGCAGCGGTACTTCGCCGCCGCACGGACCGCCGTCGAGGCGCACGGGGGCGAGGTCGAGAAGTACATCGGCGACGCCGTCGTCGCCGGGTTCGGGATCCGCGACCGGGCGGACGACGCCGCCGTCCGTGCCGTGCGGGCCGCCGTGGCCATCCGCGACGCCGTGGCGGACCTCGAGGCCGCGCTCGACTGGCTCGACACGCCCCTGCGCGTCCGCGTCGGGGTGGACACCGGGGAGGTGGTCGTCGCCGACGACGGGACCGAGTGGCGCCTGACGGGTGACACGGTCAACGTCGCCGCCCGGCTCCAGGCGGCCGCAGCACCCGGCGACGTGCTCGTCGGTGCGGAGACCATGCTCGCCGCCAGCGCGAGCATCCCGCTCGAGGCGATCGGTGCTCTCGAGCTCAAGGGCCGGCGCGGACGCACCCGGGCCTGGCGGGTCGCCGCCGGGCCGGCTCCCCGGCCGGCGTTACCGCGGACGCCGCTGGTCGGCCGCGACCTCGAGCTCGCCGAGCTGCGCGCCCGCATCGACGCGGGTGCCGCCGGGCTGCTCGTGACCGGAGCGCCCGGGCTCGGGCGCAGCCGGCTGCTCGATGCGCTCGCGCGGCGACGCACCAGCCGCGCGGTCGTGCAGGTCTCGGTGCGGTCCGGGGCCGATGCACCCTACGCCGCCGTCGGCGACCTCCTGCGGCTGGCCGCACGCGCCGCGGCACCGGACGCCACCGGGACGCTGACGGAGCTCGCCGGTCGAGCGGCGAGTCCCCTCGTCGCGACCGGTCTGGGGGCTGCCGCGGCCGCGCTCGCCGGCGACCCGTTCCCAGCGGGCCGCGGCGAGCTGTTCACCGCGTGGTCGGCGGCCCTCGACCACCTCCTGCCGCCACCGTCGCTGCTGCTGATCGACGACGTGCACCTCGCCGCCGCGGATGCGCGCTCCTTCGTCGCGCACCTGGTGAGCGAACAGGTCCCCGGCCGCTGCGTGGTCACCACCAGCCGCGCTGCCGCCGCGGTCGGCGACGGTGAGCGGTTCGGCGACGCGATCCACCTCGGCCCGCTCAGTCGCCCGGCGATGACGACGCTGATCGATGCGCTGCTCGGCGACGACGTGCTGCCACCCGAGGTGCGCGACCGGATCCTCACTGCGGCCGGTGGCACCCCCCTGTACGTCGTGGAGCTGCTGCGCCGCTGGGTCCGTGACGACATCCTCAGGCCGGAGGGGGACGGTTGGCGGATCACCGATGCCGACCGGTCACCACAGGTCCCGACCACGGTCCAGGCGCTCTACACCGGCGAGCTCGACCACCTCCCCGAGCGTCCGCGCCGTGTGGTCAGCGTCGCATCCGTCCCCGGACAGCGCTTCCCGCCGGCCGTGCTGCCCACCCTGGGCGTCGACGATCCCCGACCTGCGCTGGCCGCGCTGCTCGCCGCAGGGCTGCTGCGTCCCGTCGCCGACGGCGCTGTGGAGCGGGGGAGGTCACAGCCGCGCTACGCGTTCCGGCACCCGCTGCTGCGCGACGTGGCGTACGGCGAACTCCTCCGACGCGAACGTGCCGAACTCCACCTGCGCTACGCCACGTGGCTGGAGGAGACCGGGGACGCGCCCCCGGCGGAGGTCGCGGCGCACCTCGATGCGGCGAGGGCAGCGTGGCCGCGGACCGGCGACGACCCCCGGTTCGATCCGGCCGAGCTGGGGGAGCAGGCGGCTGCGCGGTGGGAACGCGCCGCCCGGGACGATCTGCGCAGCGCCCCCGAACGGGCGGCGGAACGGGCCCAGCGGGCCGTCGCGCTCGGCCGCAGCGAACACCGCAGCCGCCGACTGCTGCTGGTCGCCGACGCGCAACGGCGCCTCGGAGCGCTCGGCGACGCCGCGGACCTGCTGGCCGAGGCGGCCGAGGCCGCGATCCAGGTGGGGTCGGACGAGGACCTCGTGACCGCGGCGCTCGGCCACGAGATCGTGGTGCACGCCGGCCGCGTCGACCGTGAGGGCCCCGTCGGTCGCCGCGGGCGGGCGCTCCTCGGAACGGCGTTGGACCGCACCGACCCCAGGGACCGGTCGACGCGTGCGCGCCTGCTCGCCGCCCGCGGTCAGGCCCGTGCCTGGGCCGGCGACGACGACGGCGCGGACGACCTCGACCGGGCCGTGAGTCTCGCCCGGGCCAGCCACGACCCCGACGCGTTGGCGGTGGCGCTGGTCGCCTCGCGCGCCGTTCGACGCGACCCCGAGCACCTGCGCCAGCGGCTGGACGCCGCACGCGAAGCAGCCGCGGCGGCCGACCGCGCCGCCGCACCGGAGCTCGCCTTCGAGGCCGAACGGCTGCTCCTCGTGGACCTGTTGGAAGCCGGCGAGGTCGCGGAAGCCGACACGGTCAGGCGTCGTGCGGCGGGACGCGTCCGTGACCTCCGCATCCCGGGTCTGTGGTGGTACCCGGCCATGTGGGAGGCCATGGAGCGGCTCCGGGTCGGCGACCTCGAGCACGCCGAACACGCCATCGACCGGTTCCGCGAGGTGGCCACCCGCGGCCGCTACCGGGACGCGGAGCTGGTGGTGCTCGCCCAGCAGCTCCAGCTGCGGCTCGACCAGGGCCGACACGAGGACGTCCGCGAGCTGGCCGCGCGTGCCTGGGCGGCCGACCCGGCGCGGTGGGCGGGGACCGTCGCCGGCGCCGCTGCCACCGCGGGCGACCCGGGTCTCGCGGACGCGGGCCTCACGTGGCACCTCGAACGAGGGCTCCGTGCGGTGCCCGAGGACCTCAGCCGCGCCTACGTGCTCGCCGGGCTCGCCGAGGCCGCGTCCGTCGTCGGGGACGCGTCCGCGGCTGCCGACCTGCACCGCCACCTCGAGCCCTGGCGGGGGCACGCCATCGTGCTCGGCTCCGGTGCGCTCTGCCTCGGCGTCGCCGATCGCTACCTCGGCCTCCTCGAGCAGGTGCTCGGGCGCACGGCGGCCGCGCACGCGTCGCTACGGGCCGCGAACGTCCACGATCGCGCCAGCGGCGCCACGCCCGCCGCCACCAGAGCCGAGCGGGCGCTGGCAGCCCTGTCGCACGATCCGCCCACCCCGTGCGCGTGAGGACCCGTCCCCGTGAGGATCCGTCCCCGTGAGGAGCACACCGTGACGAGCGATGCGAGGGTGACCGCCATCCGGGACGAGTGGGAGGCGTTCGCGGAGCTGCTCGCCGCTGCCGACGAGAGGGACCTCGACCGGGCCACGCGCTGCGCCGGGTGGCAGGTCCGCGACCTCGTCGAGCACGTCCTGTGGGGCACCTCGATGGAGACCGAGGCGCTCCTCGCCGCGGTGGCGGGGGATCCGACGCCGGCGGTGGGGCAGCAGAGCGCGGTCAGCGACCTCGCGTCCGCGCGGGCGCTGCTCGCCGGACGGCTCGGTGCGCTGGCAGCCGCGACCACCGCGGTCGCGACGGCCGCCCCCGTCTCGGACCGCTCGCTCCTGGTGCCGCTCCAGGCCGCCACGGTGCCGCTGCCGGTGGCCCTCGACATCCTGCTGCTCGAGGCGGGGACGCACACCGATGACCTCCGCCACGCCCTGACCGGCCGGTCGCGGCTGACGCCCGCGGTCGTGAGCGCCGTCTTCGCCGTCCTGCCGGCCTACCTGCCGACCGCGTCGGTGGCGGCTACCTCCACCCCGGACGCGCCGGTCACCGTCGCCGTGGTGGGGGAGACGGTCGCGTTCGGGTTCCGGTACGACGGTGCCGTCTGGCAGCTCGTGGCCGCGGGGCCGCCGGTCGGAGCGCCGCGGACCCGGGGCGAGGACGCCGACCTCACCCTGCGCGGCAGCGACGAGCAGGTCGCGCTGCTCCTGCTCGGCCGGTCCGACGGCAGCGAGATGGTCGCCAGCGGCGCACGAGACCTGGCGGTCGACCTCAAGCGGTGGTTGCCCGGTCCGTGACCGCCCGCGGCCGGTGCCGCCGCGGTCGAGGACCCGAGGGTGTGAGGCCGACCGCGGTCAGCTCAGCTGCTCCTCGCGGCGGTGGTGGCCCGACAGCGTGCGGAGCGCCTGCACGTCCAGCCGGTCGGCCTCGATGACCGCGAGCCGAGCACGCGTCCTGGTCGTCAACGTGGCCGTACGCGTCCCGCCCTCGAGGACGGCGCGCTCGCCGAGCAGCACACCCGGTCCGAGGTCACCGAGCACCACGCCGTCCACCTCGACCTCGACGAGCCCGT
>CAYSTY010000198.1:0-2977 GCA_964433685.1 uncultured Actinomycetota bacterium
GAGGCCTACTTCGCCGTGCCGTGCATGGGTGCGGTCCTGCACCAGCTCAACATCCGTCTGTTCCCCGAACAGCTCGCCTTCGTGATCAACGACCTCGGCGACCGGGTCATCATCGTCGACGACAACCTCGTCCCCCTGCTCGCGCGCGTGCTCGACCGGATCCCGGACGTCGAGGTGTTCGTCGTCGTGGGTGACGGCGACGCCTCGGCCCTCGACGCACACCCCGGCCGGGTCGTGCGCTACGACCAGCTCCTCGCCGACGCGGACGAGCCGTTCGCCTGGCCGTCCCTGCCCGAGGACCTCGCGGCCGCCTCCTGCTACACCTCGGGCACGACCGGCAACCCCAAGGGCGTGGTGTACTCCCACCGCTCCATCTGGACCCACACCATCGGCGCGGCCGCCGGTGGCATCGGTGTGAACGACGGCGACAAGCTGCTCGTGATCGTGCCCCAGTTCCACGCCAACGCGTGGGGGTTGATCCACGTCGGCTGGGTCTACGGCGCCGACCTGCTGCTGCCCGCCGAGCACCTGCAACCCGAACCGCTGGTCGCGTTCATCGAGGCCGAGCGTCCCACCTGTTCGGCCGCCGTCCCGACGGTCTGGAACGGGGTCCTGGCCTCCGGCGAGAGCCGCGACATCGACCTGTCGTCCCTCGAGTGGGTCGTGGTCGGGGGCAGCGCCGTGCCCCGATCGATGATCAGCCAGTTCGAGGAGCGTTACGGCGTCACCATCCTCCAAGGCTGGGGCATGACCGAGATGTCCCCCCTCGGCACCGTGTCCGTACCGCCCGCCGGTGTCGAGGGTGAAGCGTCGATCGACTACCGCGCCAAGACCGGCCGACTCGTCCCCGGTGTGGAGATGCGGATCGTCGACCCCGACGGCCGTGAGCAGCCCTGGGACGGCGAGGCGATGGGTGAGATCCAGGTCCGGGGTCCGTGGATCACCGCCGGCTACCACGGTGTCGACTCCTCCGACAAGTTCGACGCGGGCACCGGCGGCCCCGGTGGCGACACCCCGTGGCTACGCACCGGCGACGTCGGTGTCATCGAGCCGAACGGGTTCGTCCAGCTCGTCGACCGCACCAAGGACGTCATCAAGTCCGGTGGTGAGTGGATCAGCTCGGTGGACCTCGAGAACGCGCTCATGGGTCACCCCGAGGTGGTCGAGTGCGCCGTGATCGGCGTCGCCGACGAGCGCTGGGACGAGCGACCCCTGGCGTGCGTGGTGCGTCGTGAGGGCAGCGAGGTCACCCCCGAGGACCTCAACAGCTTCCTCGAGGACAAGGTCGCCAAGTGGTGGCTGCCGGAGCGGTACGCGTTCGTCGCCGAGGTCCCGAAGACCTCGGTCGGCAAGTTCGACAAGAAGGTCCTGCGCCGTGACCACGAGGCCGGTGAGCTCGAGGTGATCGAGGGCTAGGACGCAGCCGAGGGAGACCAGCGTGCGACAGCTCGGACGGGCCATCGTGGTCCCGGTCGTCAACCCCGCCTCCGTCCGGCCGCTGCTGGTCATCGCCGCACGTATCGCCGCCGCCGAGGACGGCTGCGTCGTCCCGGTGACCGTGGTCCCGACCGACACCGATGCGGACGTGCGAGCGCACGCGTGGAGCGGCGTCGCCGACGCCGAACGGACCGCCCGTGAGCTCGGTGTCGACGGCCGTGGGACGGTCGTCGAGGCCGACGACGTCGTGGCCGGCACCCTGGCCGCGGTCCGCGAGCACGACGCGTCGCTGGTGGTCATGGGCTGGCGCGGACGGTCCTCGACCTCCAACGTGTTCGGGGAGCTGATCGACTCGCTCGTGGGCCGCTCGTCGGTGCCCCTCGCCGTGGTGCGCCTCGGTGCCGTGCCGTCACGGCGGGTCGTGCTCCCCGTCCACGCCGACCACCTCCTGCCCGGTGGTGACCGCGGCCTGGCGCTCGCGACCGAGCTGGCCCGACGCCTCGGCGCGAGCTCGCCCGAGCCGACCACGGTGCTGCGGACGGGGGCTGGTGAGGTCACCCTGCCGGCCGAGGTGGTGGCCCTCGGCGACCGTGTGCACCACGACCCCCGGCGCAACGACCGTGCCGTCGCGGCCATCGCCCGCGCGTCCGACCTCGTGGTCGCCGCGGTCCCACCGACCGTGTCGGGTCTGCGGTCGGCCACCACCCACCTCGCCTGGGCTGCCCCGGACGCGACCCTGCTCGTGGCCGTCGACGTCGGCCCGACCGCCGAGGAGGGGCTCGCCGAGGCGACGGAGGCAGCCGCGACCCCGGCGCCGCTCAAGCGTGCCGGCGCCGCCCGCCAGGTCCGCATCGTGGTCACCGCCCGGCTCCCGGAGGCCGTCGGGACCGGGCGGGCACCGACGCCCGAGGACCTCGACCGCATCCTGCGCAGCGTCGGCGCGACCCACCACCTCATGGCGTGGTGGCCGGCCGGCGACACCCGCCCGCACGTGCGCGCCACGGTGACCGTGACCGCGACGTCGGTGAACGCCGCCATCAGCGCCGTCATGGTCGCGGTGCACGAGGCACCGGACCTGCGCGGGGCGGAGATCACCTACGACGTGGACCGCGGCGCACCGGGAGCGCGTGACCGTTCGGCGGCGGCCGTCGACCTCCGCCCGCCCGACGCCTCCGCCCCCGAGCCCACCTCGGACCGGGGGTAGCCTGCCGGCGTCGCCTACGTCGGAGCCGGGACCGTGTCGGATGCCTCAACCGGGGAGCCGGAGGTGCTGACCGCGTCGGTCGCGGCCGAGGTCGACGCGCGTGGTCTGGCCTGTCCGATGCCCGTCATCGAGCTCGCACGGGCGGTCGAGGTCGCCGACCTCGGCGCGGTCGTGCGGCTGTTGGCCACCGATCCGGCCGCGAAGGTGGACGTGCCGGTGTGGTGTCGCATGCAGCGACAGGGCCTGCGCGCCGCCGTCGACACCGGCGACGGCACCTGGGCCTTCCTCGTCGAGAAGGTGCGCTGAACCGGCGTCGACCCAGGCGGGAACCGGCCG
>CAYSTY010000198.1:3077-5065 GCA_964433685.1 uncultured Actinomycetota bacterium
GGAACCGGCCGCGGACGGGGGTGCCGGCGCTGCTGCCGGTGCGTGCCTCGAAGGCGCCGAGGACTGCGTGGACGCCGACCTCGGCGGCGGGGACCCGGACACCACCGTGGACGAGACCTTCGACCTCGAGGCAGCCCGTCGCGACGCCCGGTCGCTGCTCGGTCAGAGCGAGGAGGAGGTGCTCGAGCTGTGGGGTGACGTGCGCGTCGGCCGCCACGGGGACGAGGAGTTCGCCCTCACCTTCGACCTCCAGCCCGGGCGCAAGACCATCGCCACCGAGGACGACGGCACCGGCACCTACCGGGTCGTGGAGGTCGTGCTCGAGTCCGAGGAGGGGCAGGAGACCTTCACCGCCGAGTGAGCTCAGACGCGGTGGCCGGCGACGTTGCGCAGCAGCAGTTCGATCCGGATCTCGTCGGCCCCGTTGAGCACGCCGCGGGACAGCAGCAGCTGGAGCCCCTCGACGTCGATGCGTAGGCGTCCCGCCGACCAGAGCGGGTCGGGGCTGGCCGCCGAGGTGTCGGCGCCGGCCGCGGCCGCCGCCTCTGGTGGGAGCGTGGTCAGCAGCGTGGTGACCGCGGGTTCACGCCCGAGCGGCACCACCGCCAGGGTGCCACCGTCGGCCCAGCGACGCGTGAGCGCCTGCCAGACCTCCTCGTAGCAGTTCCAGGCCGCGTGGCTGCCGAGCTCGTCGAGGTCCGCACCGGTCACCTCGGCGATCGCGGCGACGACGGTGGCGTGCAACGCCTCGATCCACGCGGACGGGACCGCGTCGGTGTCACGCAACGTGCGCACCAGCGGGCCGCGCCACCCGGTGGTCAGGTGCTCGACGCGCTCGACCACGGTGGACCGCACCTCGTCGCTCCACGTGGTCAGCAGCACCTCGTTCCACCCGGTGCCGTCGTCGTCCACCGGTCCCTCCCGACCGTGCCGCCGGCCTCCCGACCGTGCCGCGGGACGACGCTAGCCCGTCGCCCGCCCGAACGGGCAGCCCCGGACCGCCACGTTGCCGCTTCGCTGGCGTCCCGTCGGAGGTAGCCGTGAACCCGATCGCCGAGCTGTTCCGCGTCGCCGCGCGCCTGCGTGGGGCGCGCGCCTTCCACCCGCGCGGGGCGGTGTTCTCCGCGATCTGGCACGCCGCCGCCGACCCGGGGCCGCTGCGCGGCTCGCCGCTGCTCGACGGGGACCACCCGGCGTACCTGCGGCTGTCGCACGGCATCGGGCTGCCGCCCGGCGTCCCGGACATCCTCGGCTGGGCCATCAAGGTGCTCGACGTCCACGGGCCCGGCCACGACCAGGACCTGCTGCTCGCCTCGACCGGAGACGGCGCCGTCGGCCGCCACCTGCTGCGTCCCGCCCGCGACCTCGCCACCACGACCCACTCGAGCCTGCTGCGCTACGCGGTCGCCGGCGCCGGCCGCAGCACGGTCGTGGCACGCGGGACGCCGGGATCGGACCCGTTGCCGTACGCCGAGGTGGCCCGTCCGGACGCGGCCCTGCCCCACTACGAGGTCCGTCTCGGCGGCGTGGACGGACCGTTGCTGGCCACCGTGGAGGTGGGTGGACGCGCGCCCGAACGCGTCGCCGCGGCGCTGCGGTTCGACCCGTGGCACACCGGACCGGAGCTGCGACCGGTCGGGATGCTCAACGCTCTGCGGGCGCCGACCTACACCGCCAGCCAGGACGGCCGCGGGGCACCCGCCGCGGGCCGCTTCGACGCCTCGGTGCCGTAGACACGAGCGGACCCGGCCGCAGCCGGGTCCGTCACGAGGTGGTGCGGCTCAGAAGGTCGCGCTGTCACCGCAGGCGCAGGAGCCCGACGCGTTGGGGTTCTCGATCGAGAAACCGGACGCCTCGAGCGATTCCTTCCAGTCGATGACCGCGCCGTGCAGGTACGGGGTGGACATCTTGTCGACGCGCAGGGTGACGCCGTGCTGGGTCTCGACGAGGTCGCCGTCGAGCTGGCGGTCGTCGAAGAACAGCGCGTA
>CAYSTY010000199.1:0-5039 GCA_964433685.1 uncultured Actinomycetota bacterium
GTGCGAGCGGGTCAACGGGTTCAAGACCGAGCTGGACGGCCACCTGACGATGGTGGCGGGTCTCGCCGGCCAGCAGTGGAACGAAGGTGACGTGTCCTGTTCGGTGGTGCGCCGCGTCGCGCTGCCGGACGCCTTCTTCGCCACCGACGGGCTGTTCGAGACCTTCCTGACCGTGCTGGTCGAGTTCGGCGCCTACCCGGCCGTCATCGAGCGCGAGCTCGCCCGGTACCTGCCGTTCCTGGCCACCACCCGCGTGCTCGTCGCGGCGCTGCGGGAGGACGTCGGCCGCGAGACCGCGCACGAGGTCATCAAGGAGCACGCCGTCGCGGCCGCGCTGACGCTGCGCGAGAGCGGCCAGGAGCACAACGACCTGTTCGACCGGCTCGCGGCCGACGACCGGCTGCCGTTCGATCGTGCGCAGCTCGAGGAGCTGGTGTCGGATCGGGCCAGCTTCGTGGGTGCGGCACCGGTGCAGGTGGCCCGCTTCGTCGACGCCGTGGCGGACGTCACGACCCGCTACCCCGAGGCAGCCCGCTACCGGCCGGCCGCGATCCTCTGACGGTCAGCCGCGCCGCGCGGGGCGCGGTCGAGCTGGTGGGCCAGCGCGTCGAGCAGCTCACCGATGCGGTGCGCGGTCCGGCGCCCGGCGGCCAGCGAACGCGGGCCTGGCGTCCGTCCCGTCGATCGGTCCCGCTCGGCGTGCAGCCTGACGTCGGTCCCGCAGCTGCGGTCGCCCGGCATCGCCTCCAGGGTGATCGTCGCCAACCACCGCTCGCCCCCGGTGCGGACGGAGATCACCACGTGCTCGCCCTCCTCGCGGTCCACGACGTGCAGCACGAGACGCTCGACCCGGACGCCGTGACGGCGGGTGACCGTCGCCCGCGTCCCGAGGGCAGGCACGATCCCGGTGTCGAGCTCGCCGACGACGTCCTCGAGGTCGAGACGGTGGTCGTCGACGACGAGGCGGGGGAGGTCGAGGACGCGTGACCAGACCTCGTCCGGTGGTGCGCCGACCCAACGACGGACGGTGACGGACTCCACGACGGCCTCCCCGGTGGTGCGCTCCCGGCACCTCGGAGGCGACGCTACGGACCCGGCCCGACCGTCCACAGGGCCGAAGGACCCGCGCCGACCGGGGCCGAGGTCGTCGGGCCGGGCGGAGGGGTGGGGTGGCGCGCCTACCATCGGGGCACCCCCCGTCTCGTGAGGCTCCGGTGACCCCTGCCCCCGTCCGTGTGCGCTTCTGTCCCGCCCCGTCCGGCGTGCTCCACGTCGGCAGCGTCCGGGCCGCGCTCTACAACTGGCTGCACGCCCGCCACCACGGCGGCAGCTTCGTGTTCCGCATCGAGGACACCGACGCGGCCCGCGCGACCGAGGAGTCGATGCGCTCGATGGTCGAGGCGCTGTCGTGGGTGGGGCTCGACTGGGACGAGGGCCCCGATCCCGACGACCCGCTCGGGACCGAACGCGGCGACCACGGCCCCTACCGCCAGTCCCAGCGCACCGAGCTGTACGCCGCGGTCGCCCGGCGTCTCGAGGAGGCGGGCGTCCTCTACCGCGACTACCGCACCGCCGAGGACCTCGAGGCCTGGCGGGCCGCGGCACGCACCGGCCAGGGTGAGGGGCCGCCGGTGGTCAAGGCAGCGACGTTCCGCCACACCGTCGAGGAGGTGACCCGGTTCGCGACCGAGGGGCGCCCGTCCTCGTTGCGGCTCGAGACCCCGGGATCCGGCGAGGTCGTCGTCGACGATCTCGTGCGGGGCGAGGTCCGCTTCGACTGGGCGCAGATCTCCGACCCGGTGCTCGTACGCAGCGACGGTTCGGCCACCTACCCGCTCGCCAACTCGATCGACGACGTCGCGCAGGGCATCTCGCTGATCTGCCGCGGTGAGGACCTGCTGTCGGTCACGCCGCGGCAGCTGCTGATCCACGAGCTGCTCGTGCGCGACGGCCTCATCGACGAGGCGCTCGAGGAGGTCGGTCTGCCGCCCCGCGAGGCGACCTGGCAGGCACCGAGCGCGTTCGCGCACCTGCCGATGGTGGTGGGGATGGACCGCAAGAAGCTGTCGAAGCGCCACGGGTCGGTCGCGATCCAGGAGTTCGCCCGGCAGGGGTTCCTGCCCGGCACGCTCCGCAACTACCTGGCGCTCCTCGGCTGGTCGCACCCCGACGGCCGCGAACGGCTCACCGACGAGGAGCTGATCGCCACCTTCGACCTGTCGGGGGTCGGTCGGTCCGCCGCCGCGTTCGACGTCGAGAAGCTCACCGCGTTCAACGGCGAACGCATCCGTGAGCTCGACCCGGCCGAGCTGTCGGCGCTGCTGGTGCCGTTCCTCGACGGGACCTACGGGCAGCGGCAGCTCGACGACCCGCCGACCGAACCGCAGCTCGCCCTGGTCGGTGGCCTCGTCCCGCTGGTGCAGGAACGGATGCAACGCCTCGACGAGGTGGTCGCCTACGCCGGCCCGTTCCTCACCGACGAGCTCGTGCTCGACGAGGCGGCCGTGGCCAAGGTGTTCGGCAAGGCCGGTGCCGCCGCCGCCGTCGCCGCGGCCCGCCGGGTGCTCGCCGAGGTCGAGTGGACCGTCCCCGCCATCGAGGAGGCGCTCCGTGCGCTGCCGGAGGAGCTCGGTGTCGGGTTCGGCAAGGTGGCCCAGCCCATCCGGGTCGCCGTCACCGGTTCCACCGTGAGCCCGCCGCTGTTCGAGTCGATCGAGCTGCTGCCCCGCGACGAGGTGCTCGCCCGCCTCGACGCGGCCCTCCCGGTGGCCGAGGCGCACGCCCCCGCCTGAGCGTCGCCGCCGTCCCCGGGACCGGCCGCAGGTCGCGCGCACGGCGGCGGGCTTTGCGCGCCCCGGTCACCGTCCGTACCATCCCCCCTCCCGTGCGCTGCGGTTGCAGCGAGTCGGTGCACGCGGAACCACCTTCGGGGGTGGTGTAATCGGTAACACGACTGGTTCTGGTCCAGTTATTGAGGGTTCGAGTCCTTCCCCCCGAGCAGGGTCGCGCAGCGTCCGCGCCGCGTTCGACCCGTCGGAGCTACCTCGGTACGCTCCCGCCGCCGTCCCCACCGGGACGTGCGACACAACACGAGCTCCCGTCGTCTAGAGGCCTAGGACGCCGCCCTCTCAAGGCGGTAACGCCAGTTCAAATCTGGTCGGGAGTACGTTTCCGAGCTCGAGAGACCCGTGTCCCCGCGACGCGGGTCTCTCGCTTTCGGTGGTTCGGTCAGCGCTGGTCCCGCGGACGGAGCCGTTCGGGGGCGTAGCGCTCGAGCAGCTCGGTGGCCCACGCGATCTTGTCGCGCACCCGTTGCCCGGACGGGTGTGACGTCGTCCACAGCTCGAGGTTCTCCAGACGGTTGTCGGTGCGCTCACCGTTGCGGTGGTGGACGGTCTCGTGGGGCGCCAGCGGGCGGCCGAGGTGACGCGCCATGACCAGCCGGTGTTCGGCCACCTGGCGTTCGCCCCCCACGAGCCAGCGCTCGGCGTCGGGGACCGGCACCCGCCAGTACCCGTGGTTGTCCGACCCCGACCCCGTCACGATCCGGATGGGGTCGTCGGCGCGGACGTCGCCGGTGAGCATCAGCCGCTTGTAGTGGGTCGCGCAGTACCCCCGGGCGTACCGCTTGCGGTCGCAGCCCGTGACCTCGCAGGGACCGCTCGACCGCAGCGGTGTCAGCGCGTCGGCGTCCCCACGCGCACGCCACTGCTGGTAGTGCCCGTGGCACCAGCCGCGCGTCTTGGCGTCGCGTTCGCACCCGTCGAAGGCGCACAGCGCCGGTGGCCGACCGCGCACCGGTGAGCCGGTCCGTAGCCAGCGCTTGTGGTGCATGCCGCACCAGCCGCGGGCGTAGTGGGCTCGCGTGCAGTCGGGTTCCTGGCAGGTTCGTTCGTCCGCGGCCACGCGCTCCTCCTGACTTCGAGCGTGGTCGCCCCCGACCACATCGTGCCAGGTGGAGGTGACACGCCCGCGTCAGCGAGCGGCGTACCCGCCGCCGCCGTGGCCACCGGCCGGGGGAGCGGTCGGCCGGGCCGGCGCGACCGGCGTGGGTGCGACCGGTGCGGGGGCGGCGACGGCCGGGGAGGGGGTGCCGAGCGGCGGCGTCGGTGTGGCGCGCAGCACCTCGGCGTAGCGGACCTTGCCCTGCCGGGCGAGGTCGAGCCCGTCCTCGCGGAGGCTGCGCATCCCGGCGGCACGTGCGCCGCGGGCGAGCTCGCTCTCGGACGCGCCCCGCGCGATCATCTCGCGCAGCTCCCCGTCGATGGGCAGCACCTCGCTGACGGCCATCCGACCCACCTCGCCGGTGTCCCCGCAGGCCTCGCAGCCCTGCCCGCGACGTGGCGTCGCGCCGACGAGGTCGGCCTCGGTGAGCTCGAGCCGGCGCAGGACCCGCTCGTCGGGCTGGTCGGGCACGGCGCAGTGCTCGCACACCCGGCGTACGAGGCGCTGTGCGAGCACGAGTTCGAGCGCTGCGGCCGCGAGGAACCGTTCCACGCCGAGGTCGACGAGCCGGGCGACCGATGCGGCTGCGTCGTTGGTGTGGAGGGTGGCGAGCACGAGGTGGCCCGTGGCCGCGGCCTCGACGGCCAGCTGCGCGGTCTCGCGGTCGCGGATCTCACCGACGAGCAGGACGTCGGGGTCCTGTCGCAGCACGTGCCGCAGCCCACGGGCGAAGGTCAGCCCGATGGCCGGCTCGATCTGGGTCTGGTTGATGCCGGGGAGTTGGTACTCGATCGGGTCCTCGAGCGTGAGGACGTTGCGGGTCACGTCGGTGACCGCCGCGAGCCCCGCGTAGAGGGTCGAGGTCTTGCCCGACCCGGTCGGCCCGGTGACCAGCACGAGCCCCTGCGGACGTTCGAGCGACTCGAGGAACTGCTCCTGGGCCCGTTCGCTGAGGCCGAGATCCTCGAAGCTGATGCGGTTGCTGCCCTGGGGGAGCAGCCGCATGACGAGCGTCTCACCGTCCAGCGTCGGCATCGTCGAGACGCGCAGGTCGATGGTCTGCCCGTCGAGCCGTACGCGGCAACGACCGTCCT
>CAYSTY010000200.1:0-5022 GCA_964433685.1 uncultured Actinomycetota bacterium
GCTCACCCATCGGGATGTGGACCGCCCCGTCGATGTGGCCGGCGTCCCACTCGTAGGGTTCGCGGACGTCGACGAGCTGGAACTCGTCGCGACGCGGGTGCACCTCCTCGGGCCGCACTACGCGTCCCCGCGCAGTAGGACGTGGGCGGGCGGGGTGATCGTCATCGAGGAGGTGCTCACCGATCGTCCCCTGCCGGTGGGGTCGGGAGGGTGAACCAGAAGGTCGCCCCGCCCCCCTCGGTCCCGGAGATCCACACCTGGCCGCCCTGTTCCTCGACGTAGCCCTTGACGATGCTGAGACCGAGCCCGAGCCCACCGTCGATGCGCCGGTTGCCACGCCCGCTCCAGAACTCCTGGAAGACACGTTCGCGGTCCTCGGGGCTGATGCCGGGCCCACGGTCGGCGACACCGATGGCGATGGTGTCGGGCGCATCGGAGGGGCCGGTCATGATGCGGATCGGCTCGTCGGCGGGGGCGTACCGGGAGGCGTTGTTGACCAGGTTGGTCAGGATCCGGCGCAGCGCGAGCGCGTCGGCCCGTACGCGTGTCCCGGAGGGGATCTCGCTGACGACCGAGTTGGCCGGCAGGATGCTGTCGAGGTCCTGGGCCAGGTTCGCCGCGAGCCGGTCGACCTCGACGTCGACCAGCTCGAGTTCGATCGCGCCGCCCTCGATCCGGGCGAACTCCTGCAGCTGGCGCCGTAGCTGTTCGAGGTCCTCGGCGTTGCGGTGGGCATCGGCCAGCAGCCCGCCGAGCTCGCCCTCGATGCCCGGTTCCCCGAGCGCCAGCATGAGGCTGCTGCGCACCACCGTGATGGGCGTGGTCAGGTCGTGGATGATGGCCGACAGCAGGCGGGTACGGCGGCGGTGGAGGTGGTCGAGCTCCTCGGCCGCAGCGCGCTCGCGTTCGACCGAGTGTCGCAGCGCCAGCTCGTGCTCGTGCTGCTCGGTCAGGTCGCGGGTGACCTTGGCGAAGCCGACCAGCTCACCGCCCTCGCGCAGCGCGGTGATGGTGATGTCCCCCCAGAACCGGGTGCCGTCACGGCGGACCCGCCAGCCACTGTGCCGGGCGTTGCCGTCACGTTCGGCCCGCGCCAGCAGCTGCCCCGGCAGGCCGGCTTCGCGGTCGGCCGCGGTGTAGAACGTCGAGATGTGGTGACCGACGATCTCGTCTGCGGTGTACCCCTTGAGCCGGTGCGCGCCGGGGTTCCACGTCCGCACGACGCCGCGGGGATCGAGCACGAAGATGGCGTAGTCGGTGACGCTGTCGATGAGCAGCCGGGCCATCGCGGGGTCGCCCGCCAGCAACTCCGGGAGGAGCGGGCTGTGCCGTGCGTCCAAGCTCGCCTCGCTCGCTGGGCAGTCGTGGCGTGCCCAGCGCCCTGGGCTGGACCTCGCGACCGTAGCGGGGCGCCGGTGCGGACCGGTATCGGACGTCCGGGCCGGTCGTCAGGGGCCGCTGACGGATGCACCGCTCCTAGCCATCCTCGGTCGAGGTGCCGCCCGGCGCTCGGTACCGCCGCGCCACCGCGGAACGGACCTGCTCCTGGCCGTCGGGGAGCCGCCACAGCGCGGCCGCGGCCGTCCAGACCAGGACCGCGGCGAGGGTGACCCAGCCGACGCGGGCCAGGGACGCGGTCGTGGCGAGGGGCCCGGTCGCGATGGCCACGACCGCGACGTTGAACAGCGTCACGCGGACGCCGGCTCCGACCTCGAGCCGCGCGAGCACCACGTCCCTACCGGCGAACCCCCGTGCCCGCAGCATCGGCGCCAGGTAGGTCAGCACCGTGACGATGGCCTGGGCGAGCACGCCGAGCAGGGCGGCCAGACCGAGGGTGGTGAGCACCGCCCACCGCCCGGTCGCCACGACGACGACGTCGAGCCACGCGACCGTCGGGAACCACAGCGCCACCGCCATCACCGCGGGGCGCGTGGCGGACCGGTTCGCGCGCGCGGCGGCGCGCGCGACCGGGATACAGGTGATCGCCGTCGCCCAGGCGAACACGGTCAGCCCGCCCGCGGCGAGCACCCGCAGGAGCGTGCCGGCCGTGCCGCCGACGGCGGTGACCAGCAGGGCCAGGACGGCGACGGTCAGACCGGTGGCGCCGTGGCGGATGGCGCGTGCGGCACGGGCGTCGGCGCCGGGCTCGATCCGGGTCCGCGCCATCGTGGGACCGAAGAAGACGAACGTCGCCAGGAGCGTGAGTCCGCCCCACCCGAGCACGTTCACGTGCAGGTGGGCGTGTCGGGCGGAGAGGTACCAGGGACCGGTGAGAAGGCCGGTACCCAGCAGTGCGCCGAGGACGGCGCCGTGGACGAACGCCCCGTGCGCCCGTTCGTAGATCCGCACGATCCAACCGAAGCGGGCACCGACGGCCGCGCGACGCAGCGCCCGCAACCGGATGCTGGCGGCCACGACGACCGCCGTGACCGTGGTGGCGCCGAGCGCCACCGACCAGCGCTGACCGGCGGGCAGCCCCACCAACACGAGGACGATGCCGAGGTTCAGCACCGGGAGCGGCCACCGCGGGGCGACGCCGGGAGCCCGCGTGAGCGTGCGCGCGAAGTGCTGCGAGAACGCCAGGACGACGTTGGTCAGCACGCCGAGGGTGAACACGTGCACGGCGAACCAGCGACCACCCGGGAAGGCGGGACCGACCGCGATCCAGACCAGTGCGACGGCGCCGTAGGCGAGCGCGGTGACGACGGCGGGGACGGCATCACCGAACGGCGAACGACCGAGCGGGGTCGCACGGTGCCCGCGGAACCCGCCTCCCGACGGTGGGCCGGGGCTCACGGCGTCCGCGCGGGGCTGGCGAGCGCCCGGTGCACCCGGGCGTCGCGTCCCCGGTCGGGGGGCGATGCATCCATGCTCGTATGGTACGAGGCTCACCGGGGGATCGATGGCGAGCGGAGGGCCGGACCGTGCACATCGTGACCATCGAGACCGCCTCCCTGGGGGATCGCAGCTACCTCGTCCACGACGGCACCACCGCCGCCGTGATCGACCCTCAGCGCGACGTCGACCGCGTGTTCGCCCTGCTCGACCACCACGGGGTGCAGCTCGCGGCGGTGCTCGAGACCCACGTGCACAACGACTACGTCACCGGCGGTCGCGAGCTGGCGCGCCGGACCGGGGCGCGCTACCACCTCGCCGCCGAGGAGGAGGTCGACTACGAGGTGGCGCCGGTCCGCGACGGTGACGCGGTGCACGTCGGCACGTTCAGCTTCCGTGTCGTGCACACCCCCGGCCACACCCCGACCCACCTCGCCTACGTCCTGCGCGACGGGGACCGTGACGTGGCGGTGTTCACCGGGGGGTCGCTGCTGTACGGCTCGGTCGGTCGCACCGACCTCGTCGCGTCCGCGCTGACCGAGGAGCTCACCCGGGCCCAGCACCGCAGCGCCCGCCGCCTCGCCGCCGAGCTCGCCGACGAGGTGGAGGTCCGTCCCACCCACGGGTTCGGCAGCTTCTGCTCGTCGGGTGACACGACGGGCAGCGACCTGTCGACGCTCGGTGACGAGCGCCGCCAGAACCAGGCGTTCGCCATCGAGGACGAGGACGAGTTCGTCCGCACGCTGATCGCGGGGCTCGACGCGTACCCGGCGTACTACGCACACATGGCGCCGGCCAACCGCCGCGGTCCCGCCGACATCGACCTGTCCCCGTCGTCGCTCGTCGACACCAACGAGCTGCTGCGTCGGATCCACGTGGGCGAGTGGGTCGTCGACCTGCGTACCCGCACGGCGTTCGCGCGCGAGCACGTCACCGGCACGATCAACATCGAGCTGGGGGACAACGCCTCGACCTACCTCGGCTGGCTCATCACGTGGGGCACGCCGGTCACCCTCCTCGCCGACACCGCGGACGAGGTCGCGCAGATGCAGCGGCAGCTCGCGCGGATCGGGATCGACCGCCCCGCGGGCCAGGTCCCCGGTGGGCTCGACGACCTCGACGACACCGCCGACCGCGGCAGCTACCCCACCGCGGACTTCGCACGGTTGGCGCAGCGGGTGACGGACGGTGACGACCTGGTCGTCCTCGACACCCGGCGTCAGCTCGAGTGGGACGACGGTCACCTGCCGGGCGCGGTGCACGTGCCGCTGCACGAGCTCGAGACCCGGATCGACGAGGTGCCGCCCGGACGGGTGTGGGTCCACTGCGCCGGCGGGTACCGCGCGGCGATCGCGGCGAGCCTGCTGGCCCGGTCGGGTCGCGACGTGGTCCTGATCGACGACGACTTCGCGACGCACGCGCGCCAGCACTTCGACCTGGTCGCGGACCTCGGGTGATCTGGACCCTCGTCCTCGCCCTGCTGATCGGGGTGACCCTCGGCCTGCTCGGTGGCGGCGGCTCGATCCTGGCCGTGCCGGTCCTCGTCTACGTCGCCGGCCTGGACGCCAAGGCCGCGATCGCGACGTCGCTGCTGGTGGTGGGCGTGACCAGCGCGGCCGGCGCCGTGTCACACGCGCGGGCGGGCCGGGTCAGGTGGCGGACCGCGGGCATCTTCGGTGCCGCCGGGATGGTCGGCGCCTACGGCGGCGGCCGCCTCGCCGCCTACATCCCAGGGACCTGGCTGCTGATCGCGTTCGCGGTGGTGATGGCGGGGACGTCGATCGCGATGCTCCGGGGCGCGCGGCCCGTCGAGGCCGGTGAGGGTCCACGCCTGGTGCGCGTCGTGGTGGACGGCCTGGCCGTCGGGCTCGTGACCGGGTCGGTCGGGGCGGGCGGTGGCTTCCTGATCGTGCCGGCGCTCGTCCTGTTCGGCGGACTGCCGATGAGCGCCGCCGTCGGGACCTCGCTGGTGGTGATCGCGCTCAAGTCCGGTGCGGGGCTCCTCGGCTACCTGTCGAGCACGGCGATCGACTGGTCCTTGGCCGGTGGGGTCACGCTCGCGGCCGTCGGAGGTAGCGTGGCCGCGGGTCGCGTCGCCGGGCGGATCCCCGAGGACCGGTTGCGCCGCGCGTTCGGGTGGTTCGTCGCCGCCATGGCCGTCTTCGTCCTCGTCCAGGAGCTGTTCCT
>CAYSTY010000201.1:0-3381 GCA_964433685.1 uncultured Actinomycetota bacterium
CCGGCGTCAACGCCGAGCTCGCGCCCATCGTCATGACCTACCCCGACGAGCTGGCGGCCCTACCGGACGAGCTCGACCCCGCGCTCGTGGGTCGTCCGCTGTTCACCGCGACGTTGAAGCTCGGCCCGGTGCCGTTCGACCGTCACGAGCTCCGGCTCGTCGAGGTCGAGCCCGGTCGGTGGTTCCAGGAGGACTCGACCAGCCGCCTCAACCGCCGCTGGCGCCACCGCCGCACCGTGACCCCGGCCGAGGGTGGCTGCGAGCTCACCGACCGGCTGGAGATCGACCCCCGCCTCCCGGGTGCGGGCCCGTTGACACGGCGGCTGGTCAGCCGGATCTTCGCGCGTCGTCACCGGGTGCTCGCGGCCCGCTTCGGTCGCCGCTGAGCGCGCCCGCCCCGAGCGCGCGGTCGACGCGGTCGGCCAGGATCGCGATGCCGCGGGCCCCGGGGTGGAAGCCGTCCGGGCCGAACGCGGCCGCCGGCAGGTGGCCGTCGGCGGCCGCGACCGCCACACCGAGCGCTCCGGCCACGGTGCGCTGCACCGCCGCGACCCGGCGACACGAGCGGCCGAGCGGGCCGCGCAACACCGCCGGCATGGCGGGGGCGCTGGCCAGGTCCGGGCAGGTCAGCAGCACCACACGGGCGCGCGGCGCCGCGGCCTGGACCGCGGTCAGCAGGGCGCGCGTCGCGTCCTGCACACCACGTCGAGATCGACCTCGCACCGCGTCGTTCACGCCCACCCCGACGAGCACCACGTCCGCCTCCGCCGTCAGGGCGCGGACCTGGCGGTCGTGCACGTCGGCGGTCGTGGCCCCGTCGACGGCGTGGCTGGCGACCTCGACGGGCCGCCCGGTCCGTGCGTTCAGCCGTCGACCGACCTGGCGGGCGAGGCCCGCGTCCGCGTCCGGCAGACCGTGTCCTGCGGCGGCCGAGTCACCCACGACCACGAGGTGCAGCGGCGGCCCGTACCCTGGCAGGCCCGCCCCGTGTTCGAGCGCCGGCACGCGCGCACCCGCCTCCCGGAGCCGGCGCACCTGCCCGGCCGTGCGGCGCGCCGCGACCGCGCCTCCGAGCACCGCGAGCGTGCCCACGACCGCGGGCACGGCCACACGACGGCGGCGCTCGCGCGCTGCCGCGGACGCCGCGGGAAGGGACCGACCCGTCCGGGGCGTTGGGGCCGGAGTCGTCGTGGGTGTGTGCACGGCGGCAGCGTAGGACGAGACGACAGGACCACAGGTGGCAGGACCCGGCGGGTACGTGCGGCTACGGCCGCTCGGCGACCCCGACGCGATCAAGGGCAAGGGGGTCGACCGCGAGGTCGTCCGCCGGGCCTGGCAGCTCGCGCGCCCGTACCGCAGGAAGCTCGCCGGCTTCGTCGGGCTGTTGGTCGTCGCCGCCGGGCTCGGCGCGCTGCCGGCGCTGCTGATCGGCCGCATCGTCGACGCCATCGGGGCCGGCGACCGGACCCTGATCGTCACCCTCGTCGCCGTCCTGGTCGCCGTCGCGCTGGTCGAGGTCGTGGTCTCCCTCGCCGAGCGCTACCTGTCCGCATCGGTCGGCGAGTACTTCATCCTCGACCTGCGACGGCGGCTGTTCCGTCACGTGCAGACCCTGCCGCTGGCGTTCTTCACCCGCACCCAGACCGGCTCGCTGGTCACCCGCCTCAACAACGACGTCGTCGGTGCCCAGCGGGCGCTGACCGGCACCTTGGGCACCATCGTCGGCAACGCCATCGGGGTGTCGGTCACGCTCGGGTTCATGTTCACGCTCAGCTGGCAGGTCACGCTGCTCTCGCTGGTGCTGCTCCCGCTGTTCATCATCCCGGCCCGCGTCGTGGGTCGCCGTCTCCAGGGGCTGGCGCGCCGCGGGATGGAGCTGAACGCGGAGATGAACACCACCATGACCGAGCGCTTCCACGTGGCGGGCGCGTTGCTGGTCAAGCTGTTCGGCCGCGCCGACATGGAGACCGAACGGTTCGGTGGTCGGGCCAAGCGCGTCGCCGACATCGGTGTGTCGACCGCGATGTACTCGCGCGCCCTGTTCGCCGCGCTCGGGCTCGTGGGGGCGTTGGCCACGGCCCTCGTCTACCTCGTGGGCGGCTACCTCGTGACCTCGCCTGGCAGCACGCTCGCCGTCGGCACCGTGGTCTCGCTCGGCATCTACGTGACCCAGCTGTACGCACCGCTCGCGCAGCTGTCGAACGCGCCGGTCGACCTGATGACGGCCCTCGTCAGCTTCGAGCGCGTCTTCGAGGTGCTCGACCTGCCCCGCGTCATCGAGGAGGCCGACGACCCCGTCGAGCTGACCGACCCCCGTGGGACGGTGCGGTTCGAGGACGTCTGGTTCCGTTACCCGGCGGCCACCGGGTCGTCGCTCGAGTCGCTGGAGGGGCCACGTTCCGAGCACGGCGCCGACGCGTCCGACTGGATCCTGACCGGCATCGACCTCGAGCTCCCGGCCGGCGGCATGGTCGCGGTGGTCGGCAGCTCCGGGGCGGGCAAGTCCACCCTGTCCTCGCTCATCCCCCGGCTGTACGACGTCACCGAGGGCCGGGTCACCATCGACGGCCACGACGTGCGCGATCTCACCCTGGAGTCGCTGGTCGCCAACGTCGGCGTCGTCAGCCAGGACCCGCACCTGTTCCACGAGTCGCTCGCCGACAACCTGCGCTACGCGAACCCGGACGCGACCGACGCCGACATCGAGGCCGCCTGCCGGGCGGCGCGCATCCACGACACCATCGCCCGGCTACCTGACGGCTACGACACCATCGTCGGGGAGCGCGGGTTCCGGCTGTCGGGCGGCGAGAAGCAGCGCGTGTCCATCGCACGGGTCCTGCTGAAGGACCCCGCGATCGTGGTGCTCGACGAGGCGACGGCGCACCTCGACACCGGCTCGGAACGGCTGGTGCAGGAGGCGCTGCGTGACGTCCTGCGGGACCGGACCTCGCTGGTCATCGCCCACCGGCTGTCGACCGTGGTGGACGCGGACCAGATCGTCGTCCTCGACGCGGGCGAGATCGTCGAGCGCGGCACCCACGAGGAGCTGCTCGCCCTCGACGGCCGCTACGCCGAGCTGGTTCACACCCAGCTGGTCACCTCACCGACCGCCTGACCCACCGGTCGGGTCCTCGCCGGTCACCGCCGCCTCGCCGGGGTCCGCGCTCGGGCCGGCCTCGGCCGGTGGCGGGACCGCGGGTACGTCCGTCGCGTCGTCCGTCGCGTCATCGGCCGCCGCGGGGCTGGCCGCCGCGTCGGGAGCGCCGGTCTCGTCGGCAGGCGCTTCGTCGCCAGGCGCACCGTCGGCGGCCGCGGCACCCGGGTCGGCGCTGGGACCGGCTTCCGCCGGCGGCGGCACGTCGGGCAGGTCGGATCCGGTCA
>CAYSTY010000201.1:3481-4953 GCA_964433685.1 uncultured Actinomycetota bacterium
GCGCTGGGACCGGCTTCCGCCGGCGGCGGCACGTCGGGCAGGTCGGATCCGGTCACGATCGGGGTCTCCTCGACGGCGGGCGCTGCGGACTGCGGGACGGTCGGTGACGGCGGGGGCGGGGTCAGCGGTGGTGCGTCCGCCGCCGCTGCCTCCAACTGCTCCACGCTCGCGGCCGTCGCGGGCTGTGCCGCAGGCTCGGTGGCCGGTGCCTCGCTCGACGCGGGCGCGGCGGCGTCCGGCGACGCGTCCCCCGTGGCGTCGCTCGGCGCGTGGTCCGCGGAGGCGTCGCCGGCCGTCTCGTCGCCGCGCGCTGCCGCCTCCGCGGCGGCCTGCTGCTCGGCGGCGATGTCGTCCGGCAGCCGGCGTTCGGTGCGCCCGGAGGCCCAGTCGAGCGCCTTCTGGTGGCGGTCGTCGGGCGTGATCCCGGCGGCGACCATCTGGTCGTAGACGGCCTGGGTCTCCTCCGCGCGGCCCTTGCGGGCGTGGGCCCACATCAGGTCGCGGTAGCTCGGCTCGTCGACGTGGATGCCCCCGGCGGCCAGGGCCGTGACGAGGCGGCCTGCGACGTCGAGCTGCCCACCGCGCAGGACGGCACCGACGACCTTGGAGGCGTCGCTGGCGGTCGGGGCGACCCCGGCCGTGACCATCTCGGTCAGCAGGGTCACCGCATCGTCGATGCGCTTGGCCCGGATGAGGGCGGTCAGCAGCGTGCCGTAGTGACGGCCGTGGGTGAGCACCCCGGCGGTGCGCAGACGGTCGAGCAGGGCCTTGGCGTCGTCGAGGCGGTCGGCCCGTACCAGGCCCTCGACGAGGTCGCGTGCGACCCGCCGGTCGGCGGGGACACCCTTGCGGACCGCCTCCTCGAACAGGCCGAGCGCGACGTCGAGCTCGCCGGCCTTGAGGTGACCGCCGACCACGTCGGCGAACAGCTGCGGCGGGACGGGGACGCCGAGGATGAGCATCCAGTCGACGACGCCGGAGGCGGCCTGGAGCCGCTTGGCACCGAGGCTGACCCGGCCGAGCGACTCGAGGTTCTCGCCGGAGGGGATCCGGCCACGGTCGGCGAGGTCGACGGCGGTGGCCCACGCCGCGTCGACGTCACCGGCGGCCAGGCGTGCGGTCAGCACGGCGTTGACGTGGAACGACGACGGTTCGGTCCCGGCGTCGCGCATGGCCTGCAGCCGCGCTTCCGCGGCCTCGGCGTCACCGGCGCGGGCGTGGGACAGCAGCAGCTCGGTGTGCACGTCGCCGGGGAGGTCGACGCCGATCTCGGTGAGCCGGTCGAGCAGCTCGATGGCGCGATCGGTGTGCCCGGCCCGGGCGACCATCGTGACCAGCTCGGCGGCCAGGCGTGGGTTGGGCTGCTTGCCGACCTGCGCCATCATGTCGACGATCGCGCGCGTGTCCTTGATCGCGCGGCGGTCGAGGCAGTCGCGCAGCAGGGCGACGTACTCGGCGTCCTGGGCCGCCTG
>CAYSTY010000202.1:0-4936 GCA_964433685.1 uncultured Actinomycetota bacterium
CTGCACAGGGTCAAGTTCAGTGGATGTACTGACCTGTGCGCAACCGCCGGTATGACTATGTGCGGATCGGCATCGGCGGGCAGCCGCCCGCAATCACGGCGATGTGCGCTCTCGAGTCAGCTGGCGTGAGGGGTGACCTCGCGGTCGAGGCGGTCGCCGAGGCGGTCGGCTTCGACATCGAGGTCGTACTGGGCCTGGAGGTTGAGCCAGAACCGCGGGGTGGTGCCGAGGCGGCGGGCGAGCCGCAGGGCGGTGTCAGCCGTGACGGCCCGCTTGCCGTGCACGATCTCGTTGATGCGACGGGGTGGGACGCTGATGTCCTTGGCGAGCCGGTACTGCGACAGCCCGGTGGGAGCGAGGAACTCCTCGAGGAGCACTTCGCCGGGGTGGGCGGGTGGGAGCTTGGTCTCCATGACCACCTCCTAGTGGTAGTCCACGATCTCGACGTCGTAGGCGTTGCCGGCTTCCCAGCGGAAGCAGATCCGCCACTGGTCGTTGACGCGGATGGAGTGCTGACCCTGCCGGTCGCCCTTCAGCCGTTCGAGTCGGTTGCCGGCAGGAACGCACAGGTCGATGAGTTCCTCGGCGGCATCGAGCATCCGCAGCTTGCGCAGGGCGGCGCCAGGCTGCTCGCCAGGCGGGGATCGAAGTCACGGTGATGATGCGGGCAGGACAGGACAGCTCCGCCGGGAAACCCACATTCTGGACGCTGCCTGGGCATCACCCAGGTTGTCGCGAGTCATTCGTCCGGCCAGTCGATACGGGGCGGTTCCGCGCTGGGCGGGGGTGGCAACCGTCGGTCGAGCAGCTCGCCCAAAACGCTCGACCGCCTCGACCCCACGGCGTAGCAGCCACAGCACGTAGACGAGGATGGCGAGCTGTACCGCCAGCACGACGAACCCGAAGCCGAAGCCGAACCCCACTAGCTCCACGTTCTCCCCCCTCGACAAGCCGCTGCTAGGCGAGCTGCGTGAAGACCGACGCACGCCGAGCTGCTACGTTGCCTCAACAGAACTTGAGGAGATGGTGGTGGACCTGGAGGCTCGTGCTCGTCGGCATCACGCGCTGTCGGACGTGCATCGGCTGACGGTCGTTGACGAGCTGAGCCTGTCGGATCGCACGCCGTCGGAGCTGCTCGCGGTGACGGGGCTGTCGTCGAACCTGCTGGCGTTCCATCTCGACGTGCTCGAGGCCGCCGGACTGATCTCGCGTCACGCCTCCCAGGGCGACGGTCGCCGTCGCTACGTGACGTTGGAGGCGGACCCGTTCGCCGGGATCGAGACGCCGTCGCGGCTGGCGCTCCCGGACGGTCCCGTGCTGTTCGTGTGCAGCGGCAACTCGGCCCGCTCCCAGCTGGCTGCTGCGGCGTGGGTGCAGCGGACGGGTCGTCCCGCCGTGTCGGCCGGTGCCACACCGGCCCGACAGGTGCACCCGAAGGCCATCGCCGTGGCGCGGCGGCACGGTCTGGACCTGTCCGACGCGCGGCCGCGCGGGTACGACGAGGTCGACGTGGTCCCGTCGTTGCTGGTGTCGGTGTGCGACCGTGCCCGCGAGGGTGGGTGGCCGTTCGAGGTCCCCGCGTTGCACTGGTCGGTGCCGAAGCCGACGTCGGGTGGGGTGACCGAGTTCGAGCGGGCGTGGGCGCAGATCAGCCGGCGGGTCGACCGGCTGGCCGAAGCGACCGCTGCGTGACCGCCCGGAAGCTCGCCGCGGAGTTCGTCGGCTCGGCCCTGTTGCTGGTGGCCGTGGTCGGCTCCGGGATCACCGCGTCGAGCGACGGGGCCGCGTCGGCGCAGCTGTTCCAGCACGCGGTGGTGGTCGGTGCGGCGCTCGTCGCGCTGATCCTCACGTTCGGGCACGTCTCCGGCGCTCACTTCAACCCGACCGTCACGCTCGTCGACGCGATGTTCGGCGGCCTCGAGGCGCGGACGGCGGTCGGCTACGTCGCGGCACAGGTCGCTGGCGCGATCCTCGGTGTTCTGGCCACGAACGCGATGTTCGCCGAACCGGTGGTCGCGATCGCCGCGACCGATCGCGGTGGTGTGCTCCTCGCCGGCAGCGAAGCCCTCGCGACGTTCGGGCTGCTGGTCGTGATCTTCGGGGTCGTCCGCTCCGGCAACCTCGGCGCGGTCCCCGGCGCCGTCGGGGCCTACATCGCCGCCGCCATCTACTTCACCGCCTCGGCGTCGTTCGCCAACCCTGCGGTGACGGTCGCGCGGGCGTTGAGCGACACCTACACCGGCATCGCCCCGGGCGGGATCCCCGGCTTCGTGTCCGCTCAGCTCGTCGGCGCGTTGGCCGCCGCTGGGTTGATCCGGTGGCTGTTCGCCCCCGACGCCGTCGCCGCCCACCAGGTCGTCGTCCCGCACGACGGCGACCCCACACGCCACGACCGGGAGCCCATGGCATGAGCGAACCCGCCCTCGACCTGCAGCTGCGCCAGCACATCCAGGCGGCCGCCGAGAATCTCCGCGGCGAGTTCGCCGGCGTGTTCGCCACCGAGACGATCGAACGGCTGCTGTTCGACTCGATCGACCACCTGCAGGCCACCGCCCGCTACCGCCAGTACGTGCCGTTGCTCGCCGAACGGTTCACCCGAGAGCGGCTCCACGCCGCAGCGAAGACCGAAGGACTCCGCATGTCCGACAAGCCCACCGTGCTGTTCCTCTGCGTCCACAACGCCGGCCGATCCCAGATGGCCGCCGGCTGGCTGCGCCACCTCGCCGGCGACCGCGTCGAGGTCCTCTCCGGCGGGTCCAACCCGGGCGAACGGATCAACCCGACCGCCGTCGCGGCGATGGACGAGGTCGGCATCGACATCGCCGACCAGTACCCCAAGCCCTGGACCGAGGAAACCCTCGGCGCTGCCGACGTCGTCATCACGATGGGCTGCGGCGACGCCTGCCCCGTCATCCCGGGCAAGCGCTACCTCGACTGGGAGCTGCAGGACCCCGCCGGTCGATCCATCGAGGAGGTCCGGCCCATCCGCAACGAGATCGAGCAGCGCGTCCGCGGCCTGCTGGACGACCTCCGGGTGGAGCCCACCGCGTAGCCACGACGACGCGCCCGCACCTCGACCAGCAGGATCGCTCCATGGCGCCCCGACCCTCCCACGAACTCGCGCGGCGGTTGACGACCGCGGATGCGGTCACGATCGGCCTCGGCGCGATGCTCGGTACCGGCGTGTTCGCCGCCGCCGGGACGTGGCTGCTCGTCGGTCTCGCGCTCGCCGCGACCGTGGCGTACGCCAACGCGACCTCGTCCGCGCAGCTCGCGGCGCTCTACCCCGAGTCGGGCGGCACCTACGTCTACGCACGCGAGCGGCTCGGCAGTGGTGGCGGACATGATGGCTCCTCGGCAGCGGGGTCTGACGCCGGCCCGGTGCCCCCCTCGCCGAGCGTCGGGGCGGCCATGGGGACGCGTCCTGACGACGACCAGACCGGCGGCGTACGCTGGCCGTAGCCGAGGCTGGAACGTTCGATGACCGAGGAACAGCGGACCCTGCTCGTCCGCGACCCGCAGGTGTGTCACGGCCAGGCCACCGTGCGGGGCACCCGCATCATGGTGAGCATCATCCTGGATGCGTTGGCGGACGGGATGACCGAGCCAGAGATCCTCGCCGAGTACCCGACGCTGACCGCGGAGGGCATCCGGGCTGCCGCGGCCTACGGCGCGGAGCTGGCTCGCGACGAGTACCCGGCTGTCGCTGCTCAGTGAGAGTCAAGCTCGACGAGAACCTGCCCGACTCGGTCCTCTCCATCCTGGGTGGCGCCGGCCACGACGTCGACACGGCACGGGCCGACGGACTTCGTGGGTGACCAGAGTCGAGCAGTGCTGCGGCCGCGCCTCGCCGATGGTCGCTGCACACGGTCACGGCTGCGTGTGCTCGACGACGAGCTCAGATACCTGCGCGAGGGCTTCGAAGTCACGATCTCGGGCGAGAACCCGGCTGCCTGTCCGCAGCGCAACGGCGGCGATCAGGCAGTCGATGCTGGAACGGACCGTGAGCCCTCTCGATCTCGCCGAGCGGTAGAGCTGCGCGGCGATCTCCCAGTCCTGCAGACCATCGACAGCGAGGATCGGTCCACGCAGCAGCAGGGCGCGCAGCTCGGCGGCCTGTCGCGGGCTGCGGGCACCAGCGGTGAGCTCGTAGAGGATGGGCTCGGTCCACGCGAGCGGCCTGTCAGCGAGGATGGCCTCGCGGACGTAGGTGGTGTACGAGCTGTCGGTGCCGCGGAGGTACTCGATCCAGGCCGAGGTGTCGACCAGGACCGTCATGCGATGTCCGAAGGTGCGTCCTCGCGCATCCGGTCGAGGTCTCCCTCCCAACCGGAACCCTCCATGGCGATCGCCTCGTCGACGCTGAGCCGTGCTCCCACGAGCCGTCGCAACGCAAGATCGACCGTCTCCTTCTTGCTCCGCGTTCCGTACAGCCGCATCGCTGCCTCGACCAGGTCGTCGTCGAGCTCGATGTTGGTGCGCGTCCTCGACACGGCGCCCTCCTCGCAGGACACCATCGTACACCTCGAGGTGTATGGGAGATGGTCGCGGCCGAGGGCCGCCGCGCTGTGGCCGATCGCGCGCGCGTGGGTCCGGTCACGTGCGCTGTTGGATGCGGATCTGGTTGCCGGCGGGATCGCGGACGGAGCAGTCGCGGGCACCCCACGGCTGGTCGGTCGGCTCCTGCATGACCTCCGCCCCGGAGGCCTGGATGCGATCGAAGGCACCGTCGAGGTCCTGGCTGGCCAGCATGAGGCTGGCGTAGGTGCCCTTGGCCATCATCTCGGTGATGGTGCGCAGCTCGTCGTCGGTGACACCCGGCTCCGCGCCCGGCGGGTAGAGGACCACGTTGACCTCGGGTTGCTGCGGGGGGCCGGCCGTGTTCCAGCACATCCCGTCGTACTCGACCTGGTTGCGGACCTCGAACCCGAGGACA
>CAYSTY010000203.1:0-4912 GCA_964433685.1 uncultured Actinomycetota bacterium
GGGCTCGACGCCTGGGGTGTCGACCGACGCGACCGCGACCACTACCTCGGCGTCATCGAGCACCGTGCCCTCAAGCGACAGACCGGGGCGAGCTGGCAGGTGCGTACCTTCCGAGCGTTGCGGGACCGGGGAGCCGACGGCCGCACCGCGCTGACGGAGATGACCAAGGCCTACCTCGAGGGCATGCACGGCAACGAGCCCGTGCACACCTGGTCGGTCCCCCGCGGCTGACCCGCTCCGCCCCGACCCGCCGCCGCCCGCGCTCGCCCCACGTCAGAGGTCCCGTGTCCGCTCCCGTCCGCCGCTTCCCCGACGGCCCACCTCCCGGGCTCCTCACCCGTCCGATGCGCGAGCTGCTGCGCGAGCTCGGGACCACCACGTGGATGCGGCTGCCAGGCACCGGCGACGAGCCGGCACGCGCCGTGGTGACCCTCCTGCACGGCGACGAGTCCACCGGGCTCGAGGCGCTGCTCACCGTCCTGCGGCGTCGCACCCGTTTCCCGTTCGACCTCCACGTCGTGCTCGGCAACGTGGAGGCCGCGCTGGCCGGGACCGGGTTCGCGCACCGCTACCTCGACGGGCAGGAGGACGGCAACCGGGTGTGGGACCGTCCACTGCCCGCGGACGCCGGACCGCAGCGACGGGCCGCGCAGGCGGTGCTCGACGACCTGCTCGCCGCGCCGCTCGCCGGGCTGATCGACCTGCACAACACCACCGGCGCGAACCCGTTCCACGCGCTGGTGGTCGACGACCAGCCGGCGTCGCTCGACCTCGCGACCCGGTTCACGACCACGTTGCTGCGCTGGGACCTCGGCGTCGGCACGATCCTGGAAGCCGTCGCCGACTCCACCCCGTGCGCCGCCGTCGAGTGCGGTCTGCCGGGACGGCACGCCTCGACCGCGTTCGCCGTCGACGGGCTGCGGCGGTTCCTCGGGCCCCCGCCCGGTGCCCTGCCCCCGCCCGACCACGACCTGATCGGTGACCTGCGGCGCGTCACGGTCCTGCCCGAGGTCCGCATCCGGTTCGGCGGCGTCCCCGACCACGAGGTGGACCTGGCGCTGACGCCCGACGGTGACGCCGCGAACCTGCGGCGGGTGCCAGCCGGACACGTGATCGGACACGTACGACCCGGCGCCGACCAGCCGCTGCGGGTCACCGCCGCCGACGGGACCGACGTGACCGGTGAGTCGGTCGCGGTGACCGCGGGTGGCGCGGTCGTGACCCGGCGTCCGGCGGTGCCCGTGATGGTGGTGCGGACCGTCGCGGCCGTCCGCAAGGACTGCCTGTGCTACCTCGCTGCGGCGGACTGATCGGGTCCGGTGACGTGTCCACCGCTGGCGTCGAGGTGGGCGAGGTCGAGGCCCGCGAACAGGTCGTCCTCCACCCCGTCGACGGGCACGTCGGAGCGCAGCCGGTGGTAGGCCTCGTAGGGGTAGACCTCCGCTTCGAGCTCGCGCGGGACCTGGAACCAGAAGCCGTCCGGGTCGATCTGGGTCACGTGCGCGATGAGCGCGGCGTCGCGTCGCGGGAACCACTTCTCGCAGCGGATCCGGGCGTCCGGTTCCGGTTCCTCGAAGCGTTCCGGTCGTTCGTCGAGCCAGCGCGCGAAGGGGCTGTCGATGCCGGCCTCCTCGAGCGCGTCGTGCAGGGCGTTCAGCCGCTCGCCCGGGAACGCTGACGAGGCGTAGAGCTTGGGGACGTGCCAGGGCTGACCAGCGTCCTCGCCGAGGTCGGCCGCGGGGTCGGCCGCCAACGCGAGGGCCGCGACGGTCACGTCGTGGGTGCGGATGTGGTCGGGGTGGGGGTAGCCGCCGTCCTCGGGGTAGGTGACGACCACGTGCGGTCGTTCCTCGCGCAGGATGCGGGCCAGCTTCGCGGCCGACTCGGCGATCGGCGCGTGCCAGAAGGTCCCGAGCGGCACGGTGGCGAGGTCCTCGGTCCACCCCGAGTCGATGTAGCCGAGGTGGTGGACGCGGGCGAACCCGATGATCGCGGCGGCGGCCTCGAGCTCGAGGCGGCGGACCTCGGTCATCCGCTCGGGCGGGACCGGGTCGGAGGAGGGGTTGAGGATCTCCCCCGCCTCACCACCGGTGCAGGTCACGAGGACGACCTCGGCGCCCTCGTCGGCGTACCTGGCCGTCGAGGCGGCCCCCTTGGACGATTCGTCGTCGGGGTGGGCGTGCACCGCCAACAGTCGACGCACCGGTGCTGCAGTCATCGGTCCTCCTCCTGTGCGCGGGCGGAACGGGCGCTCCACGCCGCGGCGAGCCGCGCGCCGCCCGGCGTGGCTTCGAGGGCGGCGAGGGCGTCACGGACGAACCGTTCCGCCCCCGTCACCTCCTCGGGGGTACCCGAGAGACGCACGAGCATGGGCGTGCCCGGGTACGACCCCAGCTTGACCTGCGGGAAGCGTTCGAGCAGGGCGGCGAACGTGGTGTTGAGCGCCGATTCCGGGAAGCGGTGCTCGATCTCCGCCACGGTGGGCACGTCGCGGCGTCCGGCGAGCAGCTGCGGTCCGATGGCGCGTTCGACCAGCGACCGGAACTCGCGCGGCACGCCGGGCAGGACCGCGACGGTCGCGCCCCCGTCGGTCGTGCAGCCGCCGTCGAGGTCGACGACCACACCCGGAGCCCAGCCGGCGTCCGCGGCCAGCAGGCGGCTGCCCGCGGGGATGCGGGCCATGCGCTTGAGGTGCCACGCGAACTCGTCGGTGACCTCGACGCCCTGGTCGGCGGTCCACCGCAGGGACACGTCGATCCGGCCCGCGATGGTGGGATCCTCGACCAGGTCACGTCCGAGGGAGGCGGCGACGGCCTCGTAGGTGAGGTCGTCGGGGGTCGAACCGATCCCCCCGGAGGTCACCACCAGACGGGGCCGCGACCGGGCGAGCTCGGTCTGGAGCGCCTCGTCGATCGCGCCGAGCTCGTCGGGGACGACGTGGACGCGTGTGAGCGGGACGCCGTGCTCGCGGGCCCGGGCGGCGAACCACGGCGAGTTGGTGTCGGTCACGTACCCGCCGAGCAGTTCGTCACCGACGACGACCATCGACGCCTCGAGCACCTGGAGCTCCTGACGTCGACGGGGTCCACGGCGGCGGGAGGGTACCGGCGTCCTGGTAGCGTCCGGCCGCTGCCCTCGCGGCCCGTGGGCCCGTTGGACCCGAGCGCACCGGAGCCGATGCATGTACCTGTCACCCGACGAGGCCCGCAGCGACGTCATCCTGACCGGGGCCACGCTCGTCTTCGGCGGCGTGCTGCTCGGTCTGCTGCTGACCGCACCCGGCGTGCCGTCGTCGGGCGTGGGCGGGCTGGTGATCGAACAGCTCTCCTGGTTCGCGCTGTCCGGGCTGGTGCCGTTCCTGCTGGCCCGCTACCGCGACGACGTGCCGGGCGCGTTCGGGCTCGGCGGTGGTCGCTCCGTGCCGTGGGGGCCGGCCCTGACCCTGGCCGCCCCCGTGGCGGTGTTCGGCCTGCTGCGGGGCGTGCTGGTCGACGGCGACCTCGTCACCGCGGTGCTCGGTCGTCCGGGCCGTCCCGCCCTCGGCTCCCCCGTGGTCGGTCCGGGGGGCACCGACCTCGTCGCGGTCGCGTTCGAGCTCACGGCCGTGGTGGTGCTGACCATCGGTGCGGTGCTGCTGCTCGGCTTCCTGATCGTGCGCGGCCGCGACGCCTTCCGCGAGGACGACCGGTCGAGCACGGAGGTGCTGCGCACCTTCGGGGCGGTCTGCGTCGGCGTCGCGTTCGTCCTCGGTGGGCTGCGGAGCCTGGTCGCCGGCGGCGGGTTCGTGGTCGTGCTGCTCAACGTGGTGGCGTTGGTCGCCGTCCTGCTCGTCGCCGACCGGCTGGTCCCGGCCGACGCACGCCTGACCCGGCCGGCGGTGCTCACACCGGTCGCGCTGCTGCTGGTCGCCCACGTGCTCGCCGCCGGGGGGCTGTTCCGCGGCGACCTGCTCCTCGGCCTGACGACGGGCGCCCTGGCTGCGGGCATCGCGGTGGCGGTCGCCGTCGTCGCCGAGCACCGCGGCACCGTGGCGATCGCGCTCCCCCTGCTGGTCGCCGTGCACTGGTGGCCGACGTGCCTCAGCCCCCTGCCGTTCGTGCGCTGCTGAGCGCTCAGACCACCCGGGCGGGCAGATCCGGCGCGAGGTGGCCCGACAGCAGCGCGAACAGCGCGGTGACGGTCGCCATCGCGACGATCGGGCCGCGGTCGATCAGGTCGACGAGGTCCGCCGCGGCCACGGCCGCGACCTCGCCCGGGGCCTGGGTGGGCACCTGGGTGTCGGGCACGACCAGCGCGCCGCGGACCACGACCGGCCGCTCGCTCGGCAGCGAGCGCACCACCCGCCGGACCTCGACCAGCAGCTCCTGCACCCGGGCGAGGTTGGCGGCGCTGACCCGATCGGCCACCCCGGCGAGGGTGACGCCGGTGGGACCGACCACGACCACCGGCCACGGCGTGCCGAGGTCGAGCCGGCGGTGCTCGACCGGATCGAGACGGGCGAGCTCGTTCTCCACCGTGGCGGTGAGCTCCGCCGGTACGAGGTCGGGATCGGCGTCCCGACGACGACGCCACGGCAACCGCAACCCGCCGTCGAGGGCACCGAACGCGACCCCGAGGCCGACGAGCACGCCGGTGGCGGCGAGCACCTCGAACACCCACAGCGCGCCGGCACCCACGCCGGCGGCGATGACGCTGGCGCCCACGAGCACCGCGGCCGCTGCCACGATCACGACCCCTGCCGGTTCACGCGACGGTTCGCGCACCCCCGGTGCCCGACCCCCGCTGCCTTCTGACGGCCCTGCGCCGCGCCACGTCTGCCCCACGTCCGACCCCCCGTCGTGCCCGACGAGGACGCTACACGTCAGCGGGGCCGCCGTCGACCGTCGATCCAGGCGGGCGGCGCCGCTCAGTC
>CAYSTY010000204.1:0-4862 GCA_964433685.1 uncultured Actinomycetota bacterium
CGACCCACCTGATCGAGGAGGTCGCGTCCCTGTTCGAGCAGGTGCTGATCATCGATCGTGGCCGGCGGCTGTTCCAGGGCGATCCCGACGAGCTGCGTGAGCGTGGCGTCAGCCTCACCGGTCCCGCCGCCGAGGTGGAGCGGTTCACCGCCGGGATGGACGTGCTCAGCGACAAGCACCTCGGCCCGACGCGCCAGGTGACCGTCTTCGGCGCGTTCGACCCGGCCGCTCGACGGGCCGCGACCGCCGCAGGGCTCGAGCTCGGGCCCGTCCCCCTGCAGGACCTGTTCGTCCACCTGACCGACCCGGAGCGCCGCTCCACCGAGACCGGGAGCTCACGATGACCGACGCGACCACCACCACGCGTGCGTCGAGCCACGTCGTGCTGCGTCACCGCCTGGACACCGATGGCTGGGCCGCCCCGCTGCTCGGCGGCGCGTTCTTCGTCGCCGTCCTGCTCGTGACCGCCGCGGCCGCGTCGTTCGCGGACGGGGCGAGCATCAGCGGCTGGGAGGTCGGCACGCAGATCATCCGTTGGTTCGTCGGCGCCATCGGGGTCTACCTGACGGCCGTCTACCTCCCCTTGTACGTCGCCCACGGGATCACCCGACGGCGCATCGCGACCGACAGCGGCCTGTTCGTGCTCGCCTACGTCGCCATCGTCGCGGTGACCATCACGGTCGGCTACGGCCTCGAACGGGTCGTCTACGGCCTCGCCGGTTGGCAGCAGAACCTGGAACGCGCCCACCTGTTCGACGCGACCGACCAGTACGGGCTCGTGCTGGCCGAGCACCTCGTCCTCCTGGTGGTGTGGATGACCGCAGGTGCGCTGCTGGGGGTCGCCTTCTACCGCGGAGGCGGTGCGCCCCTGGCCGCCCTGCCCGCCGCGATCGTCGCCGTCGCGCTGGTCGAGACGGTGGCCGGACCCAGCGCCTTCGGGCCGGTCCCGCCGCCCCTGGTGGAACGCATCGTCTTCCTCCCGAGCGAGGCCAGCCTCCTCGCCGCTGCCGCCACCGCCGTGGTGTCGGCGGCGGTCCTCGCGGCCGGCACCTGGTGGCTGGTCCGTGACGTCCCCGTCCGGCCGCAGAACACCTGACCCCGCGTGCGTCGACCAGCGTCGGCGACCACCGCCCGGAGGAGTCCACCGTGACCACCGCCATCCGTGTCCGTCACCTGCACAAGCGCTACGGCGACACCGTCGCGGTCGACGACGTCAGCTTCGAGGTCGCCACCGGCGAGGTGTTCGCCGTGCTCGGCCGCAACGGCGCCGGCAAGACCACCACCGTCGAGTCGATCGCGGGCCTGCGCCGCCCGGACGGCGGCAACATCGAGGTGCTGGGCATCGATCCGGCCCGCGACCCCGGTCGGCTGCGGCACCTGCTCGGGGTCCAGCTCCAGTCGGCGCAGCTGCACGGCGCTCTCACCGTCGCCGAGCTGGTCGGCCTCTACCGCTCGTTCTACCTCGACGCTGCCGACCCGGACCAGCTCCTGCGCGACCTCGGTCTCGAGGCCCAGCGCGACACCGCCTTCGAGCGGCTCTCCGGGGGGCAACAGCAACGGCTCTCGGTGGCGCTCGCCCTCATCGGCCGGCCACGGGTCGCCATCCTGGACGAGCTCACCACCGGGCTCGACCCGGAGGCCCGACGCGAGGTGTGGCGCCTGCTCGACCGGTTGCGGGACGACGGGGTGACCATCGTGCTGGTCACCCACAACCTCGACGAGGTGGCTCGCCTCTGCGACCGCGCCGTCATCATCGACGCCGGTCGGACCGTCGCGACCGGCACCCCCGACGAGCTGGTGCGGACGGCCGTCGAGCGGCTCCACGAGCGCGGCGGCGACCCGTCGCGGGTCGCCGGGCTCGAGGACGCCTACCTCGCGCTGACCGACCGCCACACGACCGCCGACGAGGTGACCCGATGAGCACGCTGTCCCTGCCCCGTCCCGCCGCCCCACCCCGGTCACGGGTGCTGCGCCACCTGGTCACGGCCGAGAGCCGGATGGTGGTGCGCGACTCGGCCGGGTTGGTCGTCCCGCTCGGCCTGCCGCTGCTGATCATGGTGATGAACGGGTTGTCCGCGGACGACCTGCCGGTCCCCGAGCTGGCCGGCATGACCGGGTTCAGCGCGGTGGTGGTCCCGCTGACCGTGACGATGGTGCTCGCCATCATCGGCGTGGTGAACATGCCCTCGTTCCTGGCGACCTACCGCACCACCGGGGTGCTGCGGCGCCTGGCGGTCACACCGACACCGCCGTCCCTGTTGCTGGTCGCCCAGGCGCTGGTCAGCTTCGTCCAGCTGGCCATCGGCGTCGTCGGCGCGGTGACGATCGCGGTGGTGGCCTTCGGTGCCGACCTGCCCCGACGACCGCTGGTCGCCCTGGGCGTCGTCCTGCTGACCACCGCTGCGATGTACGCGGTCGGGGCCGTGGTCGCGGCGATCGCGCCCACCCCGAACGCCTCCGTCGCCACCGGCCTGACCGCGTTCTTCGCGATGATCGCGACCGGCGGCGGGTTCGGAGGCCGCGAGAACCTGCCCGAGGCGGTCGCCCGGGTCGGCGAGGCGCTGCCGTTCGGGGCCGGCGTCGAGGCGCTCACGGCCGCCTGGACCGGGGGCGCCCCGCGGATCGGCCACCTGCTGGCCCTCGCCGGGTGCACGCTGGTGGCGGGCGCCGTCGCCGCGCGCACCTTCCGCTGGGACCGCTGACACGGGGTCGGTCACGGGGGTGGGCACCCGTCCTCACGGACGCGGCCGTCGCGCCCAGTCGACCGCGGTCCACCGCCTCCCGCGACCGACGGTCGGGGGGCTGGCGGGACGCCGGACGTAGCGTCGCCCCTCCGACCCGGGAGGCGGTGTGGCGCAGGAGCAGACGACCGGCGAGCTGACCTTCATCGGCACCGCCACCGTGCTGCTGCGCCTCGGTGCGTTCACCATCCTGACCGACCCGAACTTCCTGCACCAGGGCGACCACGCCAAGCTCGGCGGCGGCCTGCGCTCGAAGCGCCTGACCGAGCCGGCCATGCGGATCGCCGATCTCCCACCGCTCGACCTCGTCGTGCTCTCCCACCACCACGGTGACCACTTCGACGAGGTGGCGCAGCGCGACCTCCCCGAGGACGTGCCCATCTACACCACCGCGCACGCGGCCCGGAAGCTGCGTCGCCAGGGGTTCACGCGTGCGGTGGCGATGGCCACCTGGGACACGGTGTCCCTCACCGAGGACGGCCAGCGCCTGTCGATCACCTCGCTCCCCGGCACGCACGCACCCGACCCGCTCGCGCGGGTGTTGCCACCGGTCATGGGGAGCCTGATCGAGTTCGACGGCGGCACGGGCACGCCGTTCCGGCTCTACATCACCGGCGACACGTTGCTCCACGACCGGCTCGCCGAGATCCCGAGCCGGTACCCGGACATCGACCTGGCGCTGCTGCACCTCGGCGGGACCCGCGTGCTCGGGATCCTGCTGACCATGGACGCCGACCAGGGTGTCCGGCTGCTCCGGCTGGTCCGACCGAGGTCCGCCATCCCGATCCACTACGACGACTACACCGTCTTCAAGTCGCCGCTCGAGGACTTCCAGCGCGCCGTGACGCAGGCGGACCTCGCCACCGACGTCACCTACCTCGACCGCGGCGACCGCCACCGCTTCCCGCTCGGTTGAACCGCACCGCGTCGGCCGCAACCGACACCTCGCGACACGTACGACCCCCGACCCCGGAACGACCGCGACCCCGCCCCGGAGGACGACCCGTGGACGACCGAGACGAACCTCGACGTGACGGCGCGCTGGTGACGCTGATCGGGGTGACGAGCCTGACGCTCGGTGCCGCCATGATCGGCGCACCGGGGCGGGTGCTCGACGCCGCCGGGATCCGTCCGACCCCGATCACCCGCACGGTCCTGCGCGGACGCGGCGTGACCGAGCTCGTGCAGGGGACCGCGGTCCTGGCGCGTCGGCACCCGACGAAGGCGCTCCGCTCGCGGGTGTTCGGGGACGTGATGGACCTCGGGCTCGTGCTCGCCGGGCTGCGCGACCCGGTCGACCGACAGCGCGTCGCGGTCGCCAGCGGCGCGGTGGTCGGCATCGGGTTGCTCGACCTCGTCGCCGTGCGGCGCACCGCCGCCGCGACGGACCGGCCCGCCACCGAGGGCGGTCGCGGGTCGGTGGCGGTGCTCACCGTCGCGCTGCCCCTCGAGCAGGTGCGCGGGCGGACGGGGCACCTCGACGAGCTCGGCACCGTGGAGCTGCGTCCAGCACCGGGCGGCCGGGGCACGGAGATCGCCCTCGACGTCTCCGGGCACCGCAGCCTCACCGAGGACCTGTTCGGGCGCGGCACCTCGCGCGAGCGCGCCCTCGTGGCGCTGCGCCGCCTCAAGGCCGAGCTCGAGACCGGCGAGGTCGTGCGCTCCGACGGTGCCCCCGAGGGCCCGACCGTGGTGCGCCAGTTCCTGCAGCGTCCCGGCCGGCCCGCCGCGTAGCCGGCGTCCGCGCTGCGGAGCCGACGCCCGCCCCGTCCCGCACCCCGCGGTGACGTCCGACCACCCCCGCAGGACCACCCCCGCAGGACCACCCTCAGGAGGCACCAACGTGCGAGCCAACGTCTGGGTCCGCCCCAACAAGGTCGAGGTCCGTGAGGTCCCCGATCCGACCATCCTCAGCGACCGCGACGCCATCGTGAAGGTGACCTCGACGGCCATCTGTGGGTCGGACCTGCACCTCTACGACCACTACACGCCGATGGTCAAGCACGGCGACATCCTCGGTCACGAGTTCATGGGCGAGGTGGTGGAGGTCGGCTCCGGCGTCGGCGACCTCGCCGTCGGGGACCGGGTGGTGGTGCCCTTCCCCATCGCCTGCGGCAACTG
>CAYSTY010000205.1:0-4781 GCA_964433685.1 uncultured Actinomycetota bacterium
GGCCGCCGGCTCGGGGCGTACGTCGGGCAGTACCAGCTGCAGGCCACCTACCGCCGCCGTGTGACCGGCCGCTACCTCGAGCTGCCGCTGTCCTGGCACCGGCGCCACACCACGGGCGAGCTGCTGTCCAACGCCAACGCCGACGTCGAGTCCGCGTTCTTCATCGCCGCACCGTTGCCGATGGCGTTCGGGACGGCGGTGCTCCTGGTGATCGCCGGCGGCCTGCTGATCGTCACCGACCCGGCGCTGGCGGCCATCGGCTTCGCGGTCGGGCCGCTGCTGGGCCTCGCCAACTGGTACTACCAGCGGCGGATGCGGGTGGCGGCGACCGTCGCCCAGCAGGCCCGTGCCGACGTCAGCGAGGTGGCACACGAGTCGTTCGACGCCGCCCTCGTGGTCAAGACCCTCGGCCGCGAAGGTGCGGAGACGGCCCGCTTCCGCACCACCGCCGAGGACCTGCGCGACAAGATGATCGAGGTCGGCCGGCTCCGCGCCGCCTTCGACCCGGTCATCGAAGCGCTGCCGAACATCGGGATCCTGCTCGTGCTCCTGGTGGGTTCGCGCCGCGTGGCCACGGGCGCCCTCGAGCCCGGTGACCTCGTCACCTTCGCCTACCTGTTCCGCCTGGTCGCGCTGCCGATGCGGGTCTTCGGCTGGCTCCTCGGTGAGCTGCCCCGCGCGGTCGTCGGCTTCGACCGCGTCGCACGGGTCATGGTCGCCGAGGACGCCACCCACCACGGCACCGCCACCGGCGACGGCGAGGGCGGCGCCCGGACCGCCATGCACGGCGTCCGCTACCACCACCCCCTCGCGGGGCGCGACGCGCTGGCCGGCGCCGACGACCTCGCCGCCGCCGGTGAGCCCCCCGCGGACCTCCCCGCGGGTCCGTCGGAGGAGGCCGCCGCGGCTGCTGCCGCCACGGACGATGCCGAGCGACGCGGGCTCGAGGACGTGACCTTCGAGGTGCCCGCGGGCCGGACCGTCGCCCTCGTCGGCGCCACCGGGTCCGGCAAGTCCACGATCGCCTCGCTGCTGGTGCGGCTGTTCGACCCGGACGCGGGCACGGTCGAGTTCGCCGACCACGACGTCCGGGACCTGTCGCGCGACGAGCTCGCCACCCGGTCCGCGATCGTGTTCCAGGACGCGTTCCTGTTCGACGACACCGTCCGCGAGAACATCACCCTCGGGATCGACGTCAGCGACGCCGAGGTCGAGGCGGCGGCGCGGCTCGCTCGGGCGCACGGGTTCATCTGCGAGCTGCCCGCCGGCTACGACACGCGCGTGGGCGAGCGCGGCTCCACCCTCTCGGGCGGGCAGCGGCAGCGCATCGCGCTCGCGCGCGCGCTCGTCCGCCGGCCCCGCCTGCTGGTGCTCGACGACGCCACCTCGGCGGTCGACCCCTCCGTGGAGGCCGAGATCCTCCGCGGCCTGTCCGAGGCCGCCCTGCCGGCCACGGTGGTCCTCGTCGCCTACCGCCGCGGGTCGATCGCGTTGGCCGACGAGGTCGTGTTCGTCGAGGGGGGTCGGGTGCTCGCGCGCGGGACCCACCGACAGCTGCTCGCGGAGGTACCCGCGTACGCCAACCTCGTGACCGCCTACGAGGAACGCGACCAGGACGTCACCGTCGGTGGTGGCCCGACGGCGTCGCCGGCCACCGACCGGGACACGAGCCCGGGGCGGACCAGCCGATGAGCGACTCCACCACCACCGCGCCACGTCGCGATGCGCAGCGCCCGACCGAGGGTGCGCTGCGCACCGTGGTCCGCGGGATCTCGCTGTCCCCCGAGCTGAAGGTCGGCCTGCCGCTGACGCTGGTGCTCGCGCTGCTGGCGACCGCCGGCCGCGCGATCGTGCCCATCGCCGTCCAACGCACCATCGACGACGGGTTGGCCGACGCCGGTGTCGACCTCGGAGCGGTCAGCGCCGCCGTCGCCGCGGCCGCGGTGGCCGTGCTCGTCACCGCGCTGGCCAGCGCGTTGATGAACGCCCGCCTCGCCCGCGTGGTGGAGACCGCGCTGTCGAACCTGCGCGTGCGCGCCTTCCGCCACATCCACGACCTGTCGATGCTGCACCAGGCTTCGGAGCAGCGCGGGTCGCTGGTGTCGCGGGTGACCTCCGACATCGACGAGATCAGCCGCTTCATGCAGTGGGGCGGGCTCAACCTCATCACCGCGTCCGGGCAGCTGACCGTCATGCTCCTGGTGATGGGGTGGTACTCGTGGCGGCTGACGGTGATCGTGCTGGTGGTCTCGTTGCCGTTCGTGATCGCCGCCCGGTGGTTCCAGGTCCGGCTCACCGCCGCCTACATCATCGTCCGGGCCCGGATCGGTGCCCTCCTCGGCCGCCTCGCGGAGACCGTCGTCGGCGCACCCGTCGTCCGTGCCTACGGCATCGAGCCGCGGACCCGGGCGCAGCTCGACGAGGTCATCGAGGAGCACCGCTCGGCCGCGGTCCGCGCCGGCAGCTACTCGGCGGTCTTCTCCGGCACCGGTGAGCTGTTCGTCGCCCTCGCGACCGGCGGCGCGGTCATCGCCGGCGTCTTCCTCGGCGTGGACGGCACCGTCACGCCGGGCACCGTCGTCGCCTTCCTGTTCCTGATCCAGCTGTTCATCGAGCCGGTGCTGATGTTCACCGAGGTGATCAACGAGGGGCAGACCGCCGTCGCCGGGTGGCGGCGCGTCCTCGACGTGCTCGACGTCGAACCGGACGTCGCCGACCCCGAGGACGGCGTGACCCTGCCGCCCGGGCCGATCGAGCTCGCCTTCGAGCACGTCTCGTTCCGCTACCCCGCCCCGGGGGAGCGGGGCAGCGAGGCATCGGGCCCGGTCGTGCTCGACGACGTCCACCTCGAGGTGGCACCCCAGACCCACGTGGCCGTCGTCGGCGAGACCGGATCGGGCAAGACCACGTTCGCCAAGCTGCTCACCCGTCTGATGGACCCGACCGACGGTCGGGTGCTGATCGACGGCGTCCCGATCGACACGGTCGCGTTCGACTCGCTGCGTTCGCGCGTGGTGATGGTCCCCCAGGACGGTGCCCTGTTCGACGGCACGGTCGCCGACAACGTCCGTCACGGCAGACCGACGGCCAGCGACGACGACCTCGCCCTCGCCTTCCTCGAGCTCGGGCTGGCGGACTGGGTCGAGGAGCTGCCGCGTGGGTTGCACACCCTGGTCGGGGAGCGCGGCGGCAGCATGTCCGCGGGGGAGCGGCAGCTGGTGGCGCTCGCCCGTGCCTACGTCGCCAACCCCGATCTGCTGGTCCTCGACGAGGCCACCTCGGCGGTCGATCCGGCCACCGAGGTCCGCCTCCAGCGGGCCCTGAAGGGTCTGACCTCCGGGCGGACCACGGTCACGATCGCGCACCGCCTGTCGACCGCCGAGACCGCCGACGAGGTCCTGGTCTTCGACCGCGGTGTGCTCGTGCAGCGCGGCCCGCACGCCGAGCTCGTGGGTGACCCGGACGGGATCTACGCCGGCCTGCACCGCTCGTGGGTCGCCGGGACCGGCAGCCTCGGCTGACCACGACCGGCTGCGGCGGCCCGGCTACCGGTCGGTACGGGTACGCCGACGTACCGCAGCGAGGACCGCAGCCAGCCCCGGCTGCTCTACCCTCGGGGCGGAGATCCGTCGGGAACGAGGAGAGCGCACCGGTGAGCACCGCGGTCGGCACGATGGCCATCCCGGAGGCGAAGGCCTCCATCCCACCGACGCCGACGGCCGAGCTCGACGCCGCCGTCGCCACGGTGGCGAGCAACGCGGCGGCGTGGCAGGACCTCGACGTCCCCGCACGCATCGCGCTGCTCGACGAGCTCACCGCGGACACCCACGCCGCGGCGGCCGCGTGGGCGGTGCGGGCCGCGGAGGCCAAGGGCATCCCGCGGGACTCGCCGCTCATGGGCGAGGACTGGATCAGCGGTCCCGCGCCGGTGCTGCGCAACCTCCAGCTGCTCAAGCGCACCCTGACCGACGTGCTCGAGACCGGACGGCCGCAGCCGCCCGCCCTGGAGGTCGCACCGAACGGGCAGGTCGTGGCGAAGGTGTTCCCGACCGACTGGTTCGACAACCTCACCTTCACCGGTTTCACCGGGGAGATCCGCCTCCAGCGGGACGTCACCCTCGACCAGGCGGTGGAGCGCATCGGCCGCATCTACCGGCCGGGCGGCAAGCCGGAACCCGGTGTCGCGCTGGTGCTCGGGGCCGGCAACGTGTCGTCCATCGGGCCGATGGACGTCCTCTACAAGCTGTTCGCCGAGGACCGGGTCTGCGTCCTGAAGATGAACCCGGTCAACGAGCACCTCGGCCCGCACATCGGGGAGGCGTTCCAGGCGCTGGTCCGGGCCGGGTTCCTGCGCATCGTCTACGGCGGCGCCGAGGTGGGCGAGCACCTGACCAACCACCCCGACATCGCCGAGATCCACATCACCGGCTCGGACAAGACCCACGACGCGATCGTGTTCGGTCCCGGCGAGGAGGGGGCGAAGCGCAAGGCCGCGAACGACCCCAAGCTCACCAAGCCGATCAGCTCCGAGCTCGGCAACGTCACCCCGGTCATCGTGGTCCCGGGTCCGTGGTCCGACGGCGACATCGCCTTCCACGGCGACAACATCGCCTCGATGCTGGTCCAGAACGGCGGGTTCAACTGCATCGCCGCCCGCGCCATCATCACCCACCGCTCGTGGGCCCGACGCGGCGACCTGCTGAACGCCGTGCGCGACTCGCTGCGCAGCGCCGAGCCGCGGGTGCCCTACTACCCGGGCGCGGTCGACCGCTGGCGGGCCT
>CAYSTY010000206.1:0-4778 GCA_964433685.1 uncultured Actinomycetota bacterium
CCATCGTCACGCTGCCGGCATGGGTGGTGCTCGGCGGTTGGTTCGCGCTGCAGGCCGTGGCCGCTCGTTCGGCGGTGTCCGACCAGGTCGCCTACGAAGCGCACGTCGGCGGGTTCGTCGCCGGCATCGTCCTGTTGCTGCTGCTCGACCGACGCCGCAGCCGTCGTGGGCAGGTCCCCTTCCACCCACCCCGACGTCGGTAGCCTCGCCTGCCGCGTGCCCCGTAGGAGCGCCTCGTGTCCCGCGCACCGACCCCCCCGCCGACCCTGTTCGGTTGGCGCGAGCACGTCGCCTTCCCGGGGTGGGGCATCGATCGGCTGCGCGCGAAGCTGGACACCGGTGCCCGGACCTCGGCGCTGCACGTCGAGGACGTGGTCGAGCTCGACGCGCCGGCGACCGGCAGCGCCGCGCTCCCCCTCGTGCGCTTCCACGTCCTGACCGGCCCACGGGCAGCGCCTCGACGTGTCGAGGTGACCACGCCGGTCGTCGGGCACACGGTGATCCGGGACACGCGCGCTCGGCCCGAACGGCGTCCCGTCGTCCGCGCCCGCGTGGTGTGCGGCCCCCTCGATCGCGACATCGAGATCAGCCTGACGGACCGCACGGGCATGAACTTCCGGCTCCTGCTCGGCCGGCTCGCCCTCGCGGGCGTGGCTCTCGTCGACCCGGCCGAGGGGTTCCACGTCAGCGACCCGCCGCGGCGCCCCATCGCACCCGGCCCCGAGGACCGAGCGTGAGCGGGGGCGGCCCCGTGACGATCGCCGGGGTGAGCGTCGAGCCGGGCGAACGCCGGGATCTGGCGCCACCGGCGTCGGAGTCGTACACCGGTGACCGCACCACCCTGCCCATGGCCGTGCTCAACGGGGTCGAGGACGGTCCCCGCCTGTTCGTGACGGCCGCCGTCCACGGTGACGAACTCAACGGCATCGCCGTGTGCCGTCGTCTGCTCGACCGTCTCGATCCTGCCTCGCTCCGCGGTGTGCTGGTGGTGGTACCGATCGTCAACGTGCTCGGGGCGCAGCTCAACTCGCGGTACCTACCGGACCGTCGCGACCTCAACCGCAGCTTCCCGGGGTCACGCAGCGGTTCGATGGCGGCCCGGATCGCGCGGCTGCTGATCGACGAGGTCGTGGTCGGCAGCGACCTCGGTATCGACCTGCACACGGCCGCGAGCCATCGGACCAACCACCCGCAGGTCCGGCTCGACACGAACGATCCGGTGGCGCTCGACGCAGCGGTCGCGTTCGGGGCGCCGTTCGTGCTCGACGCCAAGCTCCGTCCAGGATCCCTGCGCGGCGCGGCGGGCGACCTCGGTGTCCCGGTCCTGATCTACGAAGGTGGCGGTCCGTCCCGTTTCGACGAGGGACCCGTGGAGGTCGCCGAACGTGGGGTCCTGCGGGTGATGCACCGGCTCGGGATGGTGGACGGTGCACCCGGGCCGGCGCACGCCAACCCGATGGTGCTGCACGAGTCGCGCTGGCTACGCGCGGAGCGTGGAGGGATGCTCGAACTGCACGTGACCGCCGGCGAGAAGGTCCGCGAGGGACAACCGCTGTGGGACACCGTCAGCCCGCTCGGCGAGGAACGCGCCGTGTCGGTCGCCACCGAGACCGGGTACGTCATCGGCGCGACCACCTTGCCGCTCGTGCAGCCGGGACAGGCCATCATCCACCTCGCGCTGCCCGGTGACCGCGTGCCCTCCGAGGACGACCCGAGCGAGGAGGTCGAGGAGGACGCCGACGACGACGAACCGGACGGCCCACTACCCGCCTGACCTCGGACGACTCAACGTCGGCGTTCGGCCGGTCCGGCCTCCTGCCCGTCGATCGGGGCGACCGCGGACGCCTGCACCTCGAGGCGGGAGCGGCGGCCCTCACCCGCCGACCACCAGCGCCGCCGCAGCTGCCCGACCACCTCGACCCGCTGGTCGACGTCGAGCCGTTCGGCGGCGGCCAGCAGACGGCGACCCACCTGCCCAGGTGCACGACGTGCCCCGGCCGCCGGCCCCGGCCCGACGCTGACATCGAGGGTGTCGACGGTGGAGCTGTCGTCCCGACGCACGACGAGGCGCAGGCCCACGACCTCGTCACCGGAGGGCAGGACACGCCGTTCCGGCGCGCGCGAGAGTCGGCCGCGGAGGCGTACGTCGTTGAGGTCCTGCCCGTCGACTGCGCCCTGCGTGGTCACCGTGCCCTCCTCCCGTCCACGACGGTGCCGGTCACCGCGTGTGACGGAACGCTACGTCGCTGCGGCGGACCAGCCCAGGTGGATCGGCGCGGGCCTGTGGACGGACCACCGGCGACGCCGCCAGCGGGCGCCTACGGTCACCCCGACGGCGATGCTCGGAGGTGCACGGTGGACGGCGACCACGGCGACGGCGCCGACGGGGACGCGCGCGGGCCGTTCGACACCGCCGCGCCTCCGGTCGAGCGCTACGAGGACGGCGTCATCGCCATCGACACGCTGACCGGTGGCATGACCCAGGTGACGGCCGGCTACCTGCTCGACGCGCCACGTCCGGCGCTGATCGAGTGCGGTCCGGCCCGTTCGGTCGACAACGTGCTCGCCGGGCTCCGGCAGCTCGGGATGGATCCGGACGACCTCGCCTACCTCGTGCTCACCCACATCCACCTCGACCACGCCGGAGGGGCGGGCGACGTGGCGGCAGCGTTCCCCAACGCGACCGTCGTGGTCAGCGACGTCGGCGCGCGGCACCTGCACGACCCGGGACGCCTCAACGCTTCGTCGGAGCGCGTGTACGGGGCGCTGTACGACCGGGTCTACGGGCCCTGCACCCCGATCGCGGCCGACCGGATCGTGGGCGTGACCGACGGTGACCGGATCGACCTCGGCGGCGGGCGTGAGCTCGAACTGCTCTACACGCCCGGGCACGCCAAGCACCACGTCGGGGTGCACGACAGCAGCACCGGCGCGATCTTCTCGGGCGACTCGGTCGGCGTGAAACTGCCCGGGATGACGGCCATCAGGCCGGCCACCCCGCCCGCCGACTTCCACCTCGACGCCGCGCTGCGTTCGCTCGAGCGGTACGTCGATCGTGCCCCAGAGCGGGTCTACCTCGCCCACTACGGCCCGGTGGATCCGCCGGACGCGGCGTTGGACGAGGCCATCGAGCGCCTACGGCTGTGGGCGGCGATCGCCGAGGCCGCCTACCGCGACCCCGCGAGCGCCGCCGCCCGCGATGCCATCGCGGGCGGACCGACCGGCACCGAGCTCGACCACGTCGCCGAGACGCTCCGACGCCGCTTCGCGGACGAACTCGATCTCAGCTCGGCGGACCACGACCCGCACGTGCAGGAACGCGTCGAGCTGCTGTCCGGGTTCGAGTCGAACGCGGCCGGGCTGCTGCGCTACTTCACCCGACGCGATGCGGGCACCCTGACCGACGTGGGCTGACCCGGCATCCCTCAGCCGCGTGCGTCGAGGCCGAGCGCATCGAGCCGGTCCTGGGCTTCGAACTGACCGTCGTCGTCGGCGGCGAGCAGGACCTGCAGCTGACGTGCGGCCAGCTCGCGATCCCCCGTCCGGACGGCGAGGTCGGCGACCAGCGAACGCACGCGCAGGTGGTGGTCGAGATCGCGGTCGCGGCGTTCGGAGAGGACCGACTGCAGCAACTCGATCCCGTCCTGCGGTCGGTCCGCGTCGCCGTACGCGGCGGCGAGCACGATGGCGGCCTCGCTGCGACGGTCCGCCGGCGCCCGGTCGTCCTCGACCAGGGGTCGGGCGACGTCCTCGATCCGTGCCAGATCGCGACCGAGCGCCCGGTGGCAGTCGGCGATCACGTGGTTCTGGTCGTTACGGCCGGAGATGCGCACGTAGGCCTGCAGCTCGGTGAGCGCACCCGCGAAGTCCTCCGCGAGGTAGCGCGCGACCCCGAACGCTTCGCGGATGGGCGCGACGCGAGGGGCCTGGTCCTTGGCCCACGCGAGGTACTCGAGCGCGAGGTCGGTCGCGACCTCGTCGATGGCCTGGCTGCCGACGCTGAGCGCGAGGGCGACCTCGTCGGCGCGGCGGCCCTTGCCGAGGGCACGTTCGATGTCCTTGCGCACCCCCTTCGGAAGGTGCGGCTCGTCGCCCACCGGCAGGTCCGGGCGTGCCGGAGCGGGACCGCGCGGCACGGCTCGACGTGGCGGTGCGTCCTCGCGGCGCGATGCCTTCTCGGCCCCGACGGGCCGGCCACGGCTACCTGCCGGTGTCTGCGGTCCGCTGCGGCGCGGAGGCGGTGCACCACCGGACCGGCGGGGGGCGGCGCGGCCGTCGCGCGATCCGGTGCCGCTGCGAGCGTCCCGGCGGTCGCGCGAACCGCCACCAGCGCGAGCACCGCGTGGCGCCGAGCGGTCCGACGGTGTCCCCGACCCGCGGGCCCCCTCGCTGGGGCCGCCAGGTGTCCGCAGGTCCCGGGACGAGCTGCCACCTCGCCCGGGAGCTGAGCGCTCCTCGGGCGGCGGTCGTCGCGGACCGGTGTCCTCCTCGGCCGGTGCGGCCGCGGGTGGGGGCGTGACCGGGCGAGCCTTACGCGGTGGAACCGGTGGCGTGTCGGACACGGCTGCCTCCGTGGGATGCCGCGACGAGGTCGGGCGGCATCGGTGGTGGTGCGGCGGCACGAGCGCGTACCGCCGGTCGAACGCGTCGAGGCCGCCTCCAGAAGGAGGCGGCCTCGACGTAGAAGGTTCCCGCGGCGACCTACTCTCCCACCGGGTCTCCCCGGCAGTACCATCGGCGCTGGAGGGCTTAACTTCCGGGTTCGGAATGTGACCGGG
>CAYSTY010000207.1:0-4764 GCA_964433685.1 uncultured Actinomycetota bacterium
GCCCCAGTCCACCGTGGCGGTGTGGGTGTCGTCCACACCGGGATCGGTGAACGTCGTGTCGTCGAGCGTCACCGCCCCGTCGGTGGTCCGGTCACGGCCCGCGTCCACGCTCGGCGCCACGTTGGACACAACCACCTCGACGTTCGCCGTACCGCACCGCTCGGGACCGAGACACACCACCGCCTCGACCTCGTAGGTCCCGTCGTCACCGAACACGTGGGGCGCAGCGAAGGTGCCGGCCTCCCCGTCGATCGTGGCTTCGATCGGCGGTGATCCGTCCCCGGCGTCGATGGTGGCCGTCACCTCGCCGGCGAACGGCGGATCGTCAGCATCGGCATCGGCATCGCCCGCGTCATCGAGCACCGTGAAGCTGCCTGCGAGGGTGATCTCGTCACCCTCCGCGGCGGCGTCGACCGTGTCGAGGTCGACCGTGACCACGGCCGGCGCCGGCTCGATGGTCACTCGATCGCTCACGCAGTCGGTCGCCTCGTGCTGGTCGGTCGCGCAGGCGGTCACCTCGTAGGTGCCCGGTTCGGCGTAGGTGTGGGGGACGGTGCCCTGGCCGTAGCCGCCGAGGTCGTGGAGCGACTCGACCGGTGCGGGTCCGCCACCGTCACCGGCGTCGAAGGTCATCGTGTGGGTGTCGTTCGGGTTGTCGTCGGTGAACCCCACCCCGAACGGGATGGGCCCGCCGGCGACCCCGTCGGTCACCTCGAGCAGCGCGACCGGCGCGAGGTTGGTCGCGCGGACCTCGACGGTCACCGTGTCGCAGCCGGTCATGCCGCCCTGGTCGGTGACGCACACCTCGACGGTGTAGGTGGCATCCTCGGTGTAGTCGTGGGTGGCGGTCACCGTCCCGCCGCCACCGCGCTGCTCGACCTCGGCGTCGACCGGCTCGCTGCCGTCGCCCCAGTCGATGGTCGCCGTGTGGGTGTCGAACCGTCCCGGATCGTGGAAGACCGCCTGGTCGATGGTCACGGTCCCACCGGCCACGTAGCCGCTGCGGTCCTCGTGGTCGGGTCCGGCTTCGACCTCCGGTGGCAGGTTCTCCACCGACGCGCGGAACGTGAAGCACGACCTCTGGTCCGTCGAGTCGGTGACGCACACCTCACCCCGGTGGTCGCCGGCGAGGTCGTAGGCGTGGCGCTCGGTGACCTCGAACCAGCCGTAGCCGGGGTCGGGATCGGCGGTGACGACCCCGGTGGACTGGGGGGCGCCATCCCCCCAGTCGATGATCGCGGTGTGGCGGTCGTCGGTCCCGTCACCATCGGTGAACGGCATCACCATCGGGCCCGGGCTGCCCTGCACGAACTCGAACGCCGGCTCGGGCGCCGTCGCCGAGGCGCGGGTGCGGGGGTTGGAGGCGCTCAGCACCCCGAGCGCCCCGGGTGGGAACGGGTCGGTCGGGTCGGGCGGCGCGATGTCCGCGATCAGCTGGTCGTCCATCCAGACGCGCAGCCGGTCGGGGCGGTAGTCGACGTCGAAGACGTACGGGTCGGCCAGCGGCCCGGCCGGGGCCGGGCGCAGGGAACCGGCCTGCAGGCCACGAGCGAGCCAGCGCTGCCGGTCGGAGGCCACCCGTGCGCCCTCCGGGAACGGGTCCACGACGGCCAACCGCTCCATGCCCTCGTCGTCGTGGCAGCGGGGGTCCTGGCCGTCGGCCGGCGGGAAGTCGAAGGTGCGTTGCGCGGACCGCTCGAGGTAGAGCGGCAGCCCCCGCTGGCGGAAGAGGGTCGCCATCTCGACCCAGACGTCATCCTCGGCGGTGAAACCACCGCCCGGACACTGCGAAACACCGTGCATCCGCGTGCGACCGGACGCCGCCCACTGGAAACCGACGAAGTCCGCGGTGCCGAGGCGGGTCGAGGGGTCGCCGACCGCCCCGTCACCGACCTCGTTCGACTGGTAGCCGAGGACGAATCCCATCACGTCGTCGTCGCCGCCGTTCGCGTCCGTGGACAGCTGGATCATCGCCCGTCCGTACCCGTCCTCGGCCAGCTCGACCGGCGAGTGGGCGACCAACCACTCGTTGGGGTTCCCGGTGGACAACAGCCCGCGCCCGTCCGGGTCGGTCGGAGCCAAGGTCGCGGTCACCGCACATCCGGCGATGCAGTTCCCCGAGTCCGCCTCGTTGTCCACCGGCCAGGTCCGCAGATCGGCTGCGCCCACGACCGGCGGGGAGTTGACGACGTGCACGGTCTGGAAGGTCGACGCCGAGCTGCAGCCCACGAGCCCACCGCTGTAGGTGATGCAGTACGTGACCCTCCCCTCGCGGACGGGCGTGGTGTAGCGGTGCGCGACCTCGAAGACCGTGTCGGCGTACGTCGTGCCCTGCACCGTCCGCTCGCTGGTGGTGCCGTCGGGCCAGTCGACGGTGACGGTGAACGGCACGTCGGCGTAGCGCTGCGGGTGGGTCCAGCCGGTCACCGAGACGGTGTGGACGTCGCCGGTCACGCCATGGAAGTGCGCCCCCGACGGGATGCTCGGCCCGCCGCTGCCTCCGTCCCCTCCGTCCGGTGTGGCCGGATCGCAGTCGTCGTCCTTGCCGTTGTTCCGGACCTCCGGGCTCCCGGGGTTCACCCGCGAGTCGTCGTCGTCGCAGTCGGGACCGGGCCAGGCGTAGTAGCCGTCCCGGTCGGCGTCGATCTGGTTGCGTACGTCCAGGCCCCAGCGTTCGATCACGCGGGCGCCGCCGGGGTCGCTGGCCACCACCTCGACGCGGAAGGTCCCGAAGGTGTCGTCCGGCAGCTCCAGGGCGTAGCTCGTGCCGGTGGCTCCCTCCACGACCTCGTCCTCCACGACCCAGGTGAGGGTGACCGGGTCGCCGTCCGGGTCGGTGGCCGCGGCGACCTCGAAGGTGACGGTGTCACCGGCCTCGGCCTCGCGTGGCCCCGGGTCGACGACCACCAACTCGGGGCGGCGGTTGCCCTCGGTGATGACCACCGGCAGGTGGACGACGTCCTCGCCCGCCCCGGCGGTGATGCGCAGGCCGATCAGCCACGGGGCTCCGACGACCGCATCCCCGGGGATCTGCCAGGTCGGGCTCGCACCGGTCGCGTCGTCGAACGACCCGTCGCCGTCGAGGTCCCACTCCCAGCCGTCGACCGGGGTGGCATCCGGCGCCGGCGTCGAGCCGCTGGCGTCGAGGGTGATCGACCCGCCGGCCGGCGCGTCGTCGACCGGGGCGATGACCGCGACGGGGTCGATGTCGCGGTCGCCGAGGTAGCCCTCGAGCTCGTCGACCAGGTCGTCGAGCGCCGCGTCGGCCCACGTGGTCATCGCCGCCGACAGCTCCACGATCCGGGCGGCCCCGGCCTGCGCTCGTGCGGCGTACCCGGTGGCCGCGTGCAGCGGGGTGGTGGACTGGGGTGCGTCGACGACGTCGATGTAGGCGTCGGTCGCCCGCAGGGTGGTGTCGAGGTCGGCCCCGGCGTTCCAGAAGTTGCGTTGGCTGGTCGGGTGGTTGGTGGCCAGCGACGAGAACGCCTGGTACAGAGCGCTGACGTAGCGGTTCGAGGCCGCGTCCAGCCGGTAGGGCTCGAGACCCGCGTGCAGATCGGCCGCCACCTGCGCAGCCAGCTCGGCGTGGGTCGCCGCCAGACGTCGCAGGCTCCGGGCGTGGCGCAGCGCCCACACCGGGTTGCCCGCGAGCTGCGCGCCTTGGTAGCGCTCGAGCGCGGTCAGGAACCCCGCCTCGATGGAACCGAGCTGGTCGAGTCCGGTCAGACCGAGGAAGAGGTCGTCGAGCGCGTCCACGGCGTAGTCGGAGGCGATCGCGCCAGTCCCGCGTTCGAGGGCGGCGTGGCGCTGGAAACCGTGGTCGGGCGGGTCGGCGGCCAGGTTGGCGGCCGCCGCCATCCGTTGCTGCAGGCTGTCGACAGCGATGGTCCGCCCCCGCGCCTTGAGCGCCGTGTTCGGGGCGTACATGTCGGCCAGCTCACCGACCGCGAAGCCCAGGAACCCGCTGATGCTGGTGACGGAGGTGGCCACCGACGTGATCTTCTTGCCGGCCTCCCACCCCTCGGCGAACGCCACGGCCTTGCGCAGGTCCAACACGTCGCGAGCCGTGGCCTTGGCGGCGTCCTTCAGCGCCTGGAACTCGGCCGCTTCGAACGCGAAGCCGGGTACGAGTTCGTCGGCGTCGACCCGGAACGCGTCCCGGACGATCGAGTCGACCCCGGGGTCGAACTTCCCGTCCTGGCACTCGTCGACGACCACGTCGTAGGTCCCCGACCCCAACGGGCCCGCCGGCGCGGTCATCTGCAGCGGCGCATCGAAGAACTGACCGGCGATGCCACCGAACACGGTGCGTGGTCGCCCGCTCAGCCGGCCCGCGATGCTCGTGCCGGCCGCCATGACGTAGAGGTCGGCAGCCGGTTGGAACCAGTCCACGAACCCGCCGTCCTCCTTGGGGCAGGCGCGGACGAAGTTGATGTTGCCCGCCTCGATGCGCACCAGCCGGTTCGCGCCGTAGCGGGCGGGCGTCCCTGGCGCGCTGAACAGCAGGTTCACGTCCCCGAACGGCCCGTAGCCAGGCCCGGTCTGGGCCGTCGTCGGTGAGGGCGGCAGCAGGGTCACCACCAGCGCCACGGCGATCACGACGGTGGGCACCCGCGAACCCACCGGATGCGTCCAGGTCCGGGTCGACCCCATCTGTTGCTCCGCACGCCGTGCGCCGTCGGGGCGTCGACGCGGAGTCGGCGAGGCGCGCGACGACCGTAGGACGGACCTCCAACAACGCACCAACGGTCGACGGCTGGGCGG
>CAYSTY010000208.1:0-4729 GCA_964433685.1 uncultured Actinomycetota bacterium
CACCATCCCGATCCGAAACCCGCTCGAGCCGTCACCTCCTACGGTGAGGTGCGGGTCGCGAGTCCCATGGACGCGCTCCTGGAGTCCACGATGTTCGTGGACGAGATCGGGGAGCGACAGCTGCGCGTCGCCTGGGACCACCTCCGGGGCAAGGGTGTGGTGAGCGTGGCGCGTCTCGAACGGAGCTTCGAAGAAGAGGTCGCGCTCCGGGCCGAGGCGGCACAGCTTCGGGAGATCCTCGATGTCGGCGGCGGCACGCGTGTGGAATCCGAGGGGGAGCGTGGCCTGGCTCCGATCCTCGGCTGCTTCGAGCCCGGCTTCGAGGCGCAGTACTGGATCACCCCACGTCGACGGTTCGACTTCTACTCGCACCGGTGCGCCCTCGGCATCGACTACTCCGGCGAGGTCGATCACGCGCATCTCGCGGGGCGCATCGCCGACGACCAGCGCGACACCGAGTTGCGCGAGAGCGGCGTGCAGATCGTGTACGTGACCAAGCACGACGTCCAGGAACCACGCACCCTGATGAGCACCATCGCGGCGAGGCTGGTCGTACGAGCCCACGATCTCGGCGTCACCCCTCCGGTGATCGTCCGGCCGCTCCCCGACCTCTGACCGGACAGGAGCTGGCTGTCAGGGACCAGCTTCTGCCGCGCCACACCGCTCGGCGACCACCTCACCGCACAGAAGCCGCGGGGGTGGTCAGGCGGGGAGGTCCTGGAGGAACTCGGCGATGTGCGCGTTGACCTCCGCCGGGTGCGACAGGTTCGGGGAGTGCGCCGCGCCGTCGATCACGTGCAGACCACGGCAGTCCTGGAGCCCGTCACGCAGCTGTTCGGCCCGGGCGACCGGGATGGCCAGGTCGGCGGAGCCGTGGATGATCAGCGACGGCACGTCGATCTCCGGCAGGCGGTCGGTGATGTCGTCGCGGTCGAGCAGCGCCGGGCTGGCGTACACGAGCCGTTCCGTCGGCCAGCGCTCCCACTTGGCCTTCCAGCGCGGCTCCTCGTCCGGGTCGCCGACGATCAGCGACGCGACCCCGGAGGCCAGGTCCTCCTGGTAACCGCCGGCGACCCACTGGTCGATCATCGCCCGGTAGCCCACGATCCTCTCCGCCTCCTCCGGCGGCGCCTGGGTGTCGATGAGGATCAACGCGCGGACCCGGTCGGGCTGGAGCAGCGCGGCCCGCAGCGACAGGTAGCCGCCCTGTGACATCCCCCCGAGGATGGCCCGTTCGATGCCGAGGTGGTCGAGCAAGCCGAACAGGTCGCGCGCCGAATCCCAGTACGTGAACGGCGACCCGTCGGTACGGGTCTCGCCGAAGCCCCGCTCGTCCCAGGTGACCACCCGGTACCGCGGCGCGAACTCGGCGACCTGGTGGCGGAACATGTCGTGATCCATCAGGAACCCGTGGCTGAGGACGATCGGCGGCCCGTCCCCCCCGGTGTCCTCGAAGTACAGGTCCTGGCCGTTGACCTCGGCGTGCGGCACGTGGCTCTCCCGGTCCTGCCGGTCGTCGGTTGCTCCGGCGGCCGGCTCACGAGCCGCGGACGGTAGTCGCCCGACCGTGTCGAGCGACGGCGAGCCGCCGGCGAGCAGGCATGCTCACCTGTGACCCCTGGCATGCCCCCGGCGAGAGCCTCTCCCGTGACCGACACCGACCGCCTCCTGCCGCCCACACCGGTCCGCACCCTGGAGGACCACCTCGCGACGGGTGGTGGGGTGGGACTCGAACGGGCGCTCGAGCTGACACCCGACGAGGTGACCGCGCTCATCGACGCTGCGGGCCTCCGCGGCCGCGGTGGCGCCGGCTTCCCGACGGCGACCAAGTGGCGCGGCGTGCTCGCCAACGCACGGGCGGCTGGTGTGGCCCCCACGCTCGTGGCGAACGGCGCCGAGGGCGAGCCCGGCACCTACAAGGACCGGGTGCTGCTCGAGCAGCAGCCGTACGCCTTCCTCGAAGGGGTGTGCATCGCGTTGCACGCCACCGGCGCGTCCACCGCGTACGTGGCCACCAAGGAGAAGTTCACCGCACCCGTCGCCGCGCTGACCGATGCGCTCGCCTCCGTGCGCGCCGCCGGGTGGCCCGGCGCCGACCGCATCGAGGTGACCCTCGGCCCCGACGCCTACCTGTTCGGTGAGGAGACGGGGATGCTCGAGGTCATCGAGGGGGACCTCCCGCTGCCTCGGATCACCCCACCGTACGAGGAGGGCCTGTTCGCCACCGCGACCTCCCCGAACCCGACGGTGGTCAACAACGTGGAGACCTTCTCCCACGTCAGCCGCATCCTGGCCCACGGTCCCGACTGGTTCCGCGAGGCGGGCACGGACGCCTCACCCGGGACCATGCTGTTCACCGTGGTCGGTGACGTCGAGTCCCCCGGCACCTTCGAGCTCGCGCTCGGCACGCCGCTGCGCACGCTCCTGGTCGACATCGCGGGTGCACGGGACATCAAGGTGGTCGCCCCCGGCACCTCGAGCGGCGTGATCACCCCCGCGATGCTCGACCTCCCGCTCGACTTCGATGCCATGCGCGAGGCCGGGACCGGCCTCGGGTCCGGCGGGTTCGTCGTCTACGACACCTCCCGGTCGATCGTGGACGTCCTCGCGACGCTGATCCACTTCCTCGCCATCGAGTCCTGCGGGCAGTGCAACGCGTGCAAGCTCGGCAACGGGGAGATGGACGCGATCCTGGCCTCCATCCAGCGTGGTGAAGCCACCCAGACCGACCTCGAACGCATGCTGCTGCGCTCCCACAACGTCACCGACCAGAACCGGTGCTACCTGCCCGTCGGATCGCAGGCGCTCGTGGGTTCGGCGGTGCAGGCGTTCGCCGACGAGTTCGTCGCCACCGTGGAGGCTGGCGAGCCGACGCCGGCGGACCTGCCGGTCCCGCTGATCGAGCACATCGACGAGGCCACCGGCGAGGTGACCTACCACGAGCGCTACCACCTCAAGCGTTCCGACTGGTCGTACGCCGACCAGGACCCGGGCGAGGAACGACTCGCGGCGCTCCGCGGCGAGGTGCCGCCGGGCTGATCGGCGCGTCCGTCGTGGTCCGGTGGCTGGCGGTCAGGCGACCTCGAGGAGAGCCAGCCCGTAGGCGGCGTGGAGGTCCACCCCGCCGTCGGGGCGGAACTCGGCGAACCGCGACCACGCGGTGGCGAACGCCGACCGCAGGTCCTGCTCGTCGATGCCGAGCCCGACCACGGCGTCCCGAGCCTCCATCATCGGTCCCGAGACGGTGAGGAACCAGTCCATGGCCGTGGCCACCGACGGGAACGGCATGACCACCTCGCCGACCTCCACCGAGCGGACCCGGAGCGGGGTGTCGGCCACGATGACGGCGAGGCCGGCCCGGTCGGCCCACGCGTACGGCCGCGGCTGGTCGTGCGCCGCGGCGCGGACGTCGGCGGGGAGCAGCGCGAGCACCTCCTCGTGCTCGCCGAGCAGACCGTCGCCGCGCCAGGCCGTGACGCCGACCGTGCCGCCGCTGCGCGTGACCCGCGCCAGCTCCGCGGCGCAGGCGAACGGGTCGTCGGCGGTGAACGCCCCGAACGACGACAGGGTCACGTCGACCGCATCATCGGCGAGCGGGAGGTCGAGCAGGTCGCCCGCGAGCAGGTCGACGTCCACCTCGGCCTCGTGGACGCGTTGGCGCGCCACCTCGAGCAGCCGTGGGGTGATGTCGACGCCGGTCACCCGGCGCGCCCCGGCCTGCGCCGCCGCGATCGCGACGGTCCCCGGTCCGCAGGCGGCGTCGAGGACGTCGCGATCGGTCACGTCGACGGCGTCGACGAGGGACCGGGCGGCGGGCGCGAACAGCGCACCCACCGCCGGGTAGTCCCCGACCGACCAGCGGCGGGTGATCGCCTGGACACGATCGTCCCCGACTGCCGCCATCAGGACTCGACCGGGTCCAGCGTGTCGCCCATCAGCTGCTCGAGCTCCTGACCGTGCACCACGGACTGACCGGCCGCCGGCGACGCCGACGGGACGCGCGCGGCGTGACGGAGCGTGCGACCGTCGTCGAGCTCGTCGAGCAGGTTCCACAGGCGCCCGTCCACGAAGCTCCAGGGGCCCATGTTCGACGGCTCCTCCTGCACCCAGACCACGTCCGTCGCGTTCGGGTAGCTCGCGAGGATGTCGCGGATCTGGTGGTGCGGGAAGGGGTAGAGCTGCTCCACCCGGACGACCGGGACGGCCAGCTCCCGCTCGTCTCGGGCCTCCATCACGTCGTAGGCGACCTTGCCCGAACAGAGCACCACCGTGCGGACCGCGTCACGATCGCCGTCGGCGAACGCCGGGTCGTCCAGGGTCTCGTGGAACGAGCCCTCGGTGAACAGCGACAGGTCGGAGAAGGCCTTCGGCGAGCGCAGCAGCGACTTGGGCGTGAAGATCACCAGGGGCTTGCGGACCTCGCGGTGCATCTGGCGCCGCAGCACGTGGAAGTACTGCGCGGCCGTGGTGGCGTTCACGACCTGGATGTTGTCCTCGGCCGACAGGATCAGGAACCGTTCGATGCGCGCCGAGCTGTGCTCTGGCCCCTGCCCCTCGTAGCCGTGGGGCAGCAGCATCACCAGGCCCGAGGTGTCCCCCCACTTGTCCTCCGCGGCGACGATGAACTGGTCGATGATGATCTGCGCGCCGTTGACGAAGTCACCGAACTGCGCTTCCCAGCAGACGAGGGTGTCCTTGTCCTCGACCGAGTAGCCGTACTCGAACCCGA
>CAYSTY010000209.1:0-4729 GCA_964433685.1 uncultured Actinomycetota bacterium
AGTAGATCAGCGGCCGCTTGCACCGCCAGCAGAACGGGTAGGTGTGGGTGTAGGTGGTGGCCCGCAGGAGCAGCCCGCGGGCGTCGAGGTCGGCGGTGATGGCGGGGTCGGCGTCCTTGACGAACTCGCCCGCCCACGGACCGGTGGTGAACCGGGCATCCGGACCCACCGGGTTGACGATCGGCAGGCCCTCACGCCGGCCGACCGTCATGTCGTCGGCGCCGAAGGCGGGGGCGAGGTGCACGATCCCGGACCCGTCGGTGGTGGTCACGAAGTCGGCGGTGACGACGTAACGCCAGTCCGGTACGGACCCGTCCGCGGCGGGAGGCGGGGTGGCCCAGTCGAACGGTCCCGCGTAGTGCAGGCCCACCAGCGCGTCGGCCGCCACCTCCTCGACCACCTCGGCGTCCTCGCCGAGGACCGCGGTCACCAGATCGCGGGCGAGCACGAGGAGCTCGTCCTCGCCCGCGCGGCGGGCGAGCACGTAGGCGACGTCCGCGCCCACGGCGCAGGCGGTGTTGGACGGCAGGGTCCACGGGGTGGTGGTCCAGACCACCAGGGCGGCGCCGCGGTCCGCCAGCGGGCCGTCGAGGAGCGGGAACTGCACGTAGACCGAGGGGTCGTCGGTCTGCGCGTAGCCCTGCGCCACCTCGGCGTCGGACAGCGCCGTGCCGCAGCGGCCGCAGTAGGGCGCGACGCGGAAGTCCTCGAAGATCAGGTCGCGGTCCCACAGCTGCGACAGGCCCCACCACAGCGAGTCGACGTACTCGGGGTCCATGGTGCGGTAGGCGTCGTCCATGTCGACCCAGAACGCGATGCGTTCGGTCAGCTCCTCGAACGCCCCCACGTACCGACCGACGGACTCGCGGCAGCGGGCGTTGAAGGCCTCGATGCCGTAGGCCTCGATGTCCGCCTTCGAGTCGAGGCCGAGCTCCTTCTCCACCTCGAGCTCGACCGGCAGCCCGTGGCAGTCCCAGCCGCCCTTGCGGCGCACCGACGCGCCCTTCATCGTCCGGTAGCGGGGGAAGATGTCCTTGAAGACCCGGGCCTCGACGTGGTGGGTCCCCGGCTTGCCGTTGGCGGTCGGCGGGCCCTCGTAGAAGGTCCACACCGGCCCGTCGGCACGTTGCTCGACCGAGCGGGCGAACACGTCGAGCTCGTCCCAGCGCGCGAGCAGGTCGCGCTCCATCGCGGGCAGGTCCGGCCGCGCGGGCACGGTCGGCCACGCGGGCGAGGGAGTGTCGGGGGTGGCGTCTGCGCTCATCGGAGGGTGCCTCGAGGCTCGGTCGCCGTCCGTCGGGACGGCACGTGCGGTGCCGGTGTCCCGAGGGACGACGCCTGCTGCGGCGCCGCGGTCCCACCCTCGTTGGTGCGTCGGCCAGCGTCGCCGGCGCACCCGCTCGTCGCTTCCGCCGGGTCGCCCCGGTCGGCCCGCGTGCCGTGCGGGACCCGTCCCGGCCTCCGCGCCACGGAGGTCCGTGGAGCATCGACCGGGCCGATCGGAGGTGATGTGCGCGCGGGGTCCACCGCCGGCTCCCACCGTCCCGGCTCGCTCGTGGTGGACGGGTCCGCGGGCCGCGTCCTCGTCATCTCGTCGCACGGAGTCTACGGCCCACTGCTACCTTCCGCCCGCCACACGACCGGTCGGAAGCGCACACCATGGCCGCCAAGAAGCTCACCAAGACGCAGATCCGGACCCTCGAGGAGACCCTCCGCGAGGAGCGGGCCGGCCTGCTCGAGCAGGTCGAGGACCTGCGCGCCGAGGCCGGCGTCGACCGGTGGCGCGGGGACGGCTCCGGCGACGACGTCGCCGACCGGGGGACCGCCAGCGCGGAGCGCGAGACCGCGGCCAGCCTCTCCGACCACGCCAGCCGCCTGCTCGACGAGATCGACGAGGCGCTGCGCCGCCTCGACGCGGGGACCTACGGCGTGTGCGTGCGCTGCGGCCAGCACATCGGCTTCGACCGCCTCGAGGCCGTCCCGGCCGCCGCCCTCTGCCTCGACTGCAAGCGCCGCGACGAGTCAGGGCGCTGAGCTCGCCCCCACCCTCCCCGCAGCCCCACCCGTTGGCCGTCCCGGTCGCCGGGCTGCTCGCCGCGGCCGGCCTCGTGCTCGACCAGGCCACCAAGCTCCTCGCGCTGCGCGTGCTCGACCTCGGCCGGAAGGTGCCGTTGCTCGGTGACGCGGTCGGCTGGCAGCTGATCGAGAACCCCGGTGCCGCGTTCGGGCTGCGGGCCCCGACCTGGGTGTTCCTCGTGGTCACGGTCCTCGTGGTGACCATCGTGGTCCGGAGCCTGCCGCACGTGCCCAACCTCCTCCAGGCCAGCGCGTACGGGCTGCTGCTGTCGGGCTCCCTCGGCAACATGGTCGACCGGGTCGTGCGCGCCGAGGACGGGTTCCTGTCGGGCAAGGTGGTCGACTTCGTGGCGTGGGGCAGCTTCCCCCGCTTCAACGTCGCCGACTCGTGGATCACCATCGGGTTCGGGCTGTTGGTCGTCGCGCTCCTGCTCGAGGACCGCCGTGCGAGTCGCGCGGAGCAGGACCCGACGTGACCGCGCCCACCGACCCGAGCTTCGTGGTCCCGCCCGAGGACGCCGGTGACCGGCTCGACGTGGTCGTGGCCCGGACCCTCGGCACGCCCCGCGCGCAGGTGACCGCCCGCATCGACGCGGGCGAGGTCACCGTGGACGGCCAGGTCGTGCGGCGCAGCCACCGGGTCAGCGCGGGGGAGCAGGTCGTGGTCGCCGCACCACCGGCCGCGGCCGCCGCGGTCCCGCCGCCGCTCCCCCCGGTGCGCTACCGCGACGAGCACCTGCTGGTGGTCAGCAAGCCGGTCGGCCTCGTGGTCCACCCCGGCCCGGGTCACCCGACGGGGACCCTGGTCGACGCCCTCGTGGGTGCGGGCGTCGCCCTGGCCCCCGCGGGGGGCGACGAGCGGCCGGGGATCGTCCACCGCCTCGACCGCGACACCTCGGGGTTGTTGGTCGTGGCGTCGACCGACCCGGTCCACGCGGCCCTCGTCGACGCGCTCCGTCGACGCGAGGTGACCCGCCGCTACCTCGCCCTCGTCGACGGCGAACCGGCCAACCCCACCGGCCGTATCGAGGCACCGATCGGTCGCGACCCGGCCTCGCGACGGCGGTTCGCCACCGTGCCGGACGGCAAACCGGCCGTCACCCGCTACACCACGCTCGCGACCGGCACGATCGGCGACCGTCCCGTCGCGCTGCTCGCCTGCACGCTCGGGACCGGTCGCACCCACCAGATCCGGGTGCACCTGACCGCCATCGGCCACCCGGTGATCGGCGACCCCGTGTACGGTCCGCGCCCCGCGGTGGCTGCGCGGCTCGGGATCGAACGGCCCGCGCTGCACGCCGGTCGGCTCGCGTTCGTGCACCCGGTCACCGGTCGAGCCGTCGACCTCACCGAGCCGCTGCCGGACGACCTCGTCACGGCCCTCGAGCGTGCCGGCATCACGCCGCCGGACGTGGCCGCCGTGCTGGCGGGGCCGCCGGCCGCCGGGCCGGGAGCGGCACACGGCGACCGAGCCTGAGGAGCGACGCGTGCGCGTCCCCGAGCCGCTGCGTCGCCTCGATGACGCGACCGTGGCGGCCCTGCGTCGCACCGGACGGTGGCTCGGTGCACCGGCGGTCCGGCTGTCGGGTTGGGAGCGCCGTCACCGGCTCGCCGGTCGGGTCGCCGCCCACCCGGGCCTGGTCGGCGTCCTCGCCGGCGCCGTCGTGCTGGCCGGCGCGGGCGTGCACGTCGCGCGGTTCCCGACCCGTACGGAGGTGATCGCGGTCGAACCGGGTCCCGCGGAGGTCGGACCGGTCGCCGGTGTGGACCTCGAGCGCTACATCGCGCAGCGGCACGCCCAGCTCGCGGACGCCGTCGCGACCCGGCCCGAAGCGTTGGCGCGCGCGATCGTGTCCTTCGAACGGTTGGTCGCGGTCGGACAGGTGCCGTTGCCCGACGAGGTCGACGTCGAGGTGCTCCACCTGCTGCTGCCCGGCGAGCAGGAACCTCGCCAGGTCCCGGCCGACGGCGCCGACGAGGTCGTGGCCGACCTCTTCGCCGCGGGACGGGAGGCGCTCGACACCGAGGTCGCGGAGCTCGAGCGGCTGCTCGCCGAGGACCTCGGCGACCCGGCGTTCGAGGAGGAGTTCGCCACGCAGCTCGACCGGCTCCGCGAGCTGCGCGACGGGACCGACGAGGACGCCGCCGTGGTGTTCGCCGCCGTCGTCGTCGCGCCGCACCACACGCTGGCGGCGCTGCGCACCGCCGCGCCCGTCCGGCTCGTCGACCCGGCCGGCCCTCCCGAGCGGACCGTGGGGACGCGGTTCGTCGGCGTGCGGCCGGGCGACGGGGTGCGCTGACGACGTCCGGGAGGGCTGCTAGCCTCCCGAACCACAGGCGTGTGGTTCTTCCCCGGCACACGCCACCGGTCGCCCGCGAGCCCGGCTCCGACCTCCCACGCTGGTCGTGAAGGTCGGGAGCCGTGGTCGACGGTGACCGACCCCACGGCACAGCCGTGGGCGCCGCCGAGCGTCGTGCACCCGTCGTGGGTGCTGAGGGGAGGGTCCGCGTTGAGCGCGAGCGACTCGTTCGTCCACCTGCACGTCCACACCGAGTTCTCGATGTTGGACGGCGCCTCGCGCATCAACGACCTGGTCGAGCACGTGGCCCGTGACGAGCAGCCCGCCGTCGCGATCACCGACCACGGCAACCT
>CAYSTY010000210.1:0-4710 GCA_964433685.1 uncultured Actinomycetota bacterium
CGTACACCACCTCGATCCTCGGGGTGTTCGACGGGACGCCGCTGACCGACACCCGCCTCGCCGACCTCGGCGCCCTCACCTGGACCACCGAGCCGCTGGCCGAGGACGTGCTGCTCGCCGGTCCCGCGAGCGTCGAGCTGGTCCTGCGCTCGACCAGCCCCGAGACCGACCTGTTCGTGGTGGTCTCCGACGTGTGGCCCGACGGGTCGGCCAAGCCGATGGCGGCGGGCCGGTTGCGGTCGTCGTTCCCGCACCTCGACCCCGACCGGTCCCTGGTCGACGAGCGCGGCACCATCGTCCAGCCCTACGCCGACATGTCGGTCAAGGACCCGGTCCGCGTCCTCGACGAGCACCGCTACCACGTGGAGCTGTGGCCGATCGGCAACCGTTTCAAGGAGGGCCACCGGCTGCGGCTGCACCTGGTCGGTGCCAGCACCTGGCACCTGCCGACCCTGCCGGCGGTGAACCGCGTGCGGCTCGGCGAGGGCGGCTCGCAGCTGCACCTGCCGGTCCTGCCGGGCAGCGACCTGGTGGGCGCGCTCGGCGGTGACCCGTGGCGCAACTGCCCGGTCCCCGAGCACGCGAGGGAACGCGGTCGCGACCCGGAGCCGGTCTGCGAGCGGGCGAGGTGGGCCCGCCGCTGACCGCTGCGTCGCCGGCTCGGCGCGATCCGGTCCGCCGGCTCGGCTGGTGAACGGGAGGTGAACGGCGCCTGAACGGCAGTTGACGGGGGCGTCCCGGGACGGCGAGCGCACGTACGCTCCGCCGGCTCCCCTCCCGGACCCACCCCTGGGAGGACGCACCGAGGTGCGCCCGGCGGCGCCAGCTCGCGAGGAACCGTCGTGATGGTCGTACCCGGATGAGCGGCGCACGTCGCCGTGAGGTCCCGACCGCCGTTCGTGCCGGCGGGGTCGTCGTCCTGCTCTACACCTTCCTCGTGGGCATCGGGCTGCTCGAACTCGGTATCGCCGGGCTCGGGGCGGGGTTCACCGAGGGGCTGCTCGACAACGTCGCCAACCCGGTGTCGGGCCTGTTCGCCGGCCTCCTGTTCACCGTGCTCGTGCAGTCGTCGTCGGTGTCGACCTCCGCGATCGTCGGTCTCGTCGGAGCCGGGACCCTGACCGTGCCGCTCGCGGTCCCGATGATCATGGGTGCCAACATCGGCACGACGATCACCAACACGCTGGCGGCGCTGGGCAGCATCCGACGCTCGGAGGACTTCCGGCGCGGGTTCGCCGCGGCGACCGTGCACGACTTCTTCAACCTCCTCGCCGTGATCGTGCTGTTGCCGCTGGAGCTGGCCACGGGGCTGTTGTCCGAGAGCGCCGAGGTGCTGACCGGCGTCTTCCGCGGCACCGAGGTGTCGGAGGTCGGCTCGAGCCCGATCAAGGCTGCCGTCGGCGGGCCCGTCGACCTGATCGCCACGCTGGTGCCGGGTGAGGGCGGCTGGGGCGCGGCCGTGTTCCTCGTCCTGGGGCTGGCGGTGATCTTCCTCGCGCTCGGCGCCATCACGCGCACGATGCGTCAGTTGGTCGCGGGCACGATCCAGACCGCGATGAACCGCATCGTCAGCCGCGGGGGCGGGTCGATGGGCATCGTCGTCGGGCTGCTGGTGACCGTCGCCGTGCAGTCCTCGTCCATCACCACCTCGATCCTGGTCCCGCTCGTGGCCGCTGGGATCCTCACCGTGCGCAGCGCCTACCCGCTGACCATCGGTGCCAACGTCGGCACGACGGTCACCGCCCTGATCGCGTCGCTGGCCGTGGCCAACCCCGACGGGTTGACCATCGCGCTGGTGCACACGCTGTTCAACGTGGCCGCCCTGGTCCTGCTCTACCCGTTGCCGTGGCTGCGCGGGCTCCCGGTCCGTCTGGCCGAGGCGCTGGCGGACGCGGCGGTGCGCCGGCGGTCCTACGTGGCGGTGTACGTCACCACGGTGTTCCTGATCATCCCGCTGCTCGGCCTGTTCCTGCTGCCGTGACCCGGTGCCCGGTCCGGTCGTCGCCCATCCAGTCGGCCGCGGATGTGGGATGATGGTGACCACTGGACGGAGCGTTGCCGAACCAGCGTCCACCGGCCGGTACGCACCGGGTCCCGCCGATGCCGACATCCCGCACGCACGCGCTGCTCGTGGACGCGGTCCGTGAGTTCACCGCCGCGCTGCTCAACCCCTTCGACGTCAGCGAGCTGCTGCACCGTCTGCTCGGTCACGTCAACCGCACCGCCGACGCCGACGGGTCCGGGATCATGCTGGCCGGCCGCGACGGGTTGCGGTTCGCCACCGCCTCGGACGAGGAGGTGGTGCAGCTCGAGCAGCTCCAGGACGAGCTCGACGAGGGCGCGTGCCGCGAGGCGTACGCGAGCGACGCGATCATCATGGTCCCCGACCTCGCCGAGCACGACGCCTGGCCGCGGTACCGGGCACGTGCCGCCGAGCTCGGTATCCGCGCCGTCGTGTCGGTGCCGATGCACGCGGCCGGGCAGGTCATCGGCGCGCTCAACGTCTACCGGCGCGCCCCCGGCGAGTGGAACGAGGGGCAGCTCGACGCGATCGAGATCATGACCGCCATGGGTGCCGGTTACGTGCTGCACGCCACCGAGATGCGGGCCCAGCACGACCTCGCCGAACAGCTCCAGCAGGCGATCGAGACCCGCGACCTCATCGGCCAGGCCAAGGGCGTGCTGATGGTGCGCCACGATGTCGACGCCGACGCCGCGTTCGACATGCTCCGCCGGCTGTCGCAGACCCACAACCTCAAGCTGCGTCTGGTCGCCGCCCGCGTCGTGCAGGACGCACAGGTCGGCGCCTGACCGCGGTGCGCCTCCGAGCAGACGTGCACCCGAGATAGCTGCACAGTCCGAACGGGGGTGCACCCCGAACAGGGGTGCACCCCCGAGCGCCGAGGCGTCGGGGGTGCACGTTCCGGTCGGGAAGGCGGGCCGGCCGGAGGTCGGAGGCGTCAGAGGATCATGGCGCCGAAGAGGAACCCGAACCCGACGGCGAGGGCGATGTTGACCAGACCCGGGATCATGAACGGGTGGTCGAACACGAACTTGCCGATCCGGGTCGACCCGGTGTCGTCCATCTCGACCGCCGCCAGGAGCGTCGGGTAGGTCGGGAGGATGAACAGGGCGGACACGGCGGGGAACGCTGCGATCGCACCGATCGGACCGACACCGAGGGCGAGGGCCGCCGGCATCAGGGCCTTGGTCGTCGCCGCCTGCGAGTACAGCAGGGCGGAGGCGAACAGCAGGACGATCGCGAGGGTCCAGGGCTGGGTGGCGAGGATGTCACCGGCGAGCGCCTGGATCTGCTCGAGGCGGGCGTTGACGAAGGTGGTCCCGAGCCACGCGACACCGAGGATGCAGACGGTGGCGCTCATACCGGACTGGAACACCTGCGACTTGAGCATCTCGACCGGCTCGAACTTGCTGGTCAGGGCGATGATCGCACCGACGGTGAGCATGATCGTGATGATGGCCTCGTTGCGCGGGAGGGTCGGCTCGGTGATGAGGCCGATGTTCTCGCTGATGGCGGTGGCGTAGGCCACGACCAGCACGATGCCGGTGAGGAAGAGCAGGACCGAACGCTTGGCACCGGGCAGGATGTCGTAGACCCGGGTCGCGGTGGCGGGCTGCGCCGAGGCGACCGCGGGGGCCGGGGCTGCGGCGGGGGCGCCGGCACCGGCGAGCACGAGCTCCTTCTCGGGGGTGGGTTCGGGGGTCGGCAGGCTGCTGCCACCGGACGGTGAGGTGCCGCCGCTGCCCTTGGTCGGCTTGACCAGACCCTTGGCGACGCGGGCCTGGTAGACGGGGTCCTTGGCCAGCGGCTTGCCGAGCATGTTGGCGATGAACGAGGTGACGATCACGGCCAGCAGGGTCGAGGGGATCGCGATGGCCAGCAGCTGCACGTAGTCCACACCCTCGGGCTCGAGGATGCTGGCGAAGAAGACGACGGCGGCGGAGATCGGCGAGGCGGTGATGGCCATCTGCGAGGCCACGACCGCGATCGACAGCGGCTTGGACGGGCGGACGTCGTTCTCCTTGGCGACCTCGACGATGACCGGGAGCGTGGAGAACGCGGTGTGCCCGGTACCGGCGAAGAGCGTCATGAAGTAGGTGACGATCGGGGCCCAGAGGGTGATCTGCTTGGGGTGCTTGCGCAGGAAGCGGTCAGCGACGCTGACCATGTAGTCGAGACCACCGGCGACCTGCATCGCCGAGATGGCCGCGATCACCGCCATGATGATGGCGATCACGTCGAAGGGGATCGCGGTCTGGTCGACGGGTACGCCGATCAGGCCGAGCAGGAGCACGCCGACGCCGCCGGCGAGCCCGATCCCGATGGATCCGAGCCGTGCACCGAGGTAGATGGCCCCGATGACGATGAGCAGTTCGAGTGCGAGCATGATGGGGGTTCCCTCCGCGGCCGTTCACCGCGGTGTCAGAGGGTCAGGGAAGAGGCTCAGGCGGTGACGGGGGTGGCGGGCAGGCCGCGCTCACCCTCGGCGTAGATCCGACCTGCGTACCGCGGGCGGAGCATGTTCTCGGGGGCGAGCAGCTCGGTCAGCCGCTCCTGGTCGATGACGCCCATCTCGAGTGCCACCTCGACGACGGACCGGCCGGAGCGAGCGCACTCGGCGCCGATCAGGTCGCCGTTGTGGTGCCCGATGACCTCGTTGAGGTAGGTCACGATCCCGATCGAGTTCA
>CAYSTY010000211.1:0-4696 GCA_964433685.1 uncultured Actinomycetota bacterium
GAGCGCGGCGAGCGGGTCGTCCGGGGACGGGTGCGAGGCGGTGATGGCGAACATGACCGCCACCCTAGTGAGCAGGTCGGCCGGGCACGTCGTCGGTCCGAGGACCTGCCGGCGCTCAGCCGAAGGTGGGTGTGATCCGGCCGAGCTCGGGCAGCGTCCGAGGACCCGAAGCGCGCAGTCGCAGCGGGGCACCGAGGTCGTCGGCGAGGACCGGACCCTGCGGCCCGTAGGGCTGCTGCAGCGAGGTGTAGTGCTGCGCCTGCGGGGCCGCCGCCCGGAACGCATCCTGGACGACCGGCACCGCGTCGGCGTCACCGACGGCGTCCCCGAGGAAGAACCGGCCCCAGACCGACAGCCCGGACGACGGGTCCTCGTACGACTTCTCGTCGGGACCGGACGAGTACGTCCACACCCGCCCGCTGCCCGCCACGCCGGGGACGTGGAAGCCGGCGGCCTCGCAGGCGGCGATGTTGCCCCACAGCTGCGCGTGCGCGACACCGCCGAGGCCGTCGCCGAGCTCGCCGCGTCGGACGAAGTCACCGTCGGCCGGCCACAGCGCCTGATCGGTGATGTCCCCGCCGGCCCCGTACCACTTCTTGGAGTGGCCGGAGTAGTGGAACACGACCCGGGAATCGGCCGAGCTCTTGCGTCCGAGCCACGCCACGCCCTCGCGGATCATGTCACCGGTCGCATCCGTGTCGGTCATCAGCACGATGCGCTCGTCGGCCCACCCCGCGTCGAGCAGGAGCTCGCGCAACAGCTCCGCGTCCTGGCGCGAGGCAACGTTGTCCCCCACGCCACCGAGGTGTTCGTTGATGCCGATCAGCAGCGCCCAGTCGTCCCCGCCGACCGTCTCCGGATCGGTGGCAGCGGCGGCCTGGGCGGGGTAGCGCGCCTCGAACGCGGCCCGTTGTGCCGTCACCGGCTCGTCCGGCGCCGCGTCCGCCGCCGGTGCGTCCTCGGCGGGGAGGGCGACGGTGTAGAGGTCGAGGAGGGCCGTCGTCGAACCGGTGGTGACGCCCGGGCCCGGCGTCGCCGCCGCGGGGCTGCGCTCGTAGCCGACGTAGGACACGCCCGCGATGGCCAGCGCGCAGGCGATCGCGACGATGGCCGCCGTCAGCTGACGTCGCTGCAACCTCGGACCCTCCCCGTCTCCAGCGGCAACGGTACCGGGGCGCGCCGCCCGGTCTCCAGGGCGGCCACGGGCGGCCGCCGTCAGGGGCAGGCGCTCACGGCCGGGGCCCGGTCGGCGTGCCCGGTCACGAACGCGTCGAGCAGATCGGCGTCGTAGCGTTCGAGCGCCATGCGGTGGCGCCACGACGTCGCGACGACGGCGGTTCCGGGCGGTAGCGCCGGCGCGGGCGCGGTCGCCACCCGGTCCCGTTCGGCGAGCTGGTCGACGATCGCCTGCTCCTGCGCGGAGAGGACCTCGCCGTGCTGGACGAGCACGACGCCGGCGGCGAGCGTGGCCACCTGGCGCGGCGGGTCGAGCGGCGCGTCCTGGGGGCCGCACGCCGGCGTCCCGCGCTGCGGTCCGGTCACCGGCGTCCGCGGATCGGGTCCCGGTGCATCGGGCGGGCCGTCCTCGGTGACCGTGAACTCCGCGACGACCAGGCGGGCAGCCCGCTGCGGGTCGGCCCGGCCGAACAACGCCCCGGCACCGAAGGCGAGCACCGTCAGCACCAGGCCTCCGATCAGGAAGCGCCGCAGACCGCGACGGCGCCGCCCGCTGCCGTCCGCACGTCCAGCGGGCGGTGTCGGCCCGCCGCCGTGTCGGTGTGGTGGCAGCTGCTCGGTCACCGTCGGCTCCCCGGGGCTGGGGCAGCCAGCACCGCGAGGCACCGGTCGGCCGCGACCTCGACGCCGAGCTCAGCGGCCTCCGCCGCCAGGTCACGCGCCCGCGCCTGCGTGCGACGGTCGGCGAGGACGCGGACGACGGCCCACCGCAGGGCGCGGGGGCTGCACCACCGGGGCCGCAGCACGCGGGCCACCTCGGCGTCGCGCAGGCGCGCCGCGGCCTCGCGTTGGTCGCCGGCGAGGGGGACCACGACCTGCGGCACCCCGGCGGCCGCGGCCTTGGTCACGAACCCACCCCCGCCGGGCGACACCGCCACCGCGGCGGCGGCGAGGAGCGGGCCGTGCGGGCCGACCCCGACGACCGTGCGGGCGGTCCGCCGTGCCGGCAGCCGAGCGGTCGTCACCACCACGCGGAGGTCGAGGTCGGCGAGCCCGGCGAGGGCGAGCTCGGCCAGCGACCGGTCGAGGCCGGTGGCGGTCGAATCGGTGACGAGCACCAGCGGAGCGTCACCGTCCGGGACCTCGAGCGGCGGGCCACCTGGATCGAGCGCGAGGGGTCCGACGATCATCGCGTCCTCGGGCCACGCCGCTCGGTGCCGCTCGAGCGACGGCAGCGTCTGCAGCAGCCTGATCGCCGGGCGGGGCCAGGCGTCCAGCCCGACCGTGGCGGCAGCGGCGGTGGCCTGGGCCTCCCCCTCGGCGTGCGACGCGAGCTGCCGACGGACGAGCTGGCGGTCGTCGGCGCGGCGCCACGGGGTCCGCGGCAACGGGCGACCGAGCCCGATCGGTGGCAGGTCGGTCGCGGGGTCGGGCAGGTGGTGCGGCACCACCTCGACGTACGGACGGTCGAGCAGCGCCGCGGTGAGCGCTCCCGCGCGGGTCAGGGTGTCGACCACGAGCAGGTCCGGACCGATCGCGGCGACGTCCGGGGTGAGCGCCTGCGCCATCCCGGCGGCGCGCCCGTGGAGGCGCACGCCGAGGTCGTGGTCACCCGGTTCGGGGGCGAGCAGCGGGAGGTGACGCCAGTCGAGGTCGTGCGCGGCGGTCAGCGCCGCGTGCCGTTCACCGGTCCAGACGGTCACCGCGTGGCCGCGCCGGCGCAGCGCGGCCGCCACCCCGAGGACCGGGAGGGCGTGCCCCGGGTCGGGGCCGACGACGCAGGCGATGGTGGCCACTCAGCGTCCCTCGGTCGGCGGACGGACCCAGACCCGGCCAGCGGTCTCGCCGACCTCGAACAGCTCGAGCCCGTCGTCGTGTGGACCGCCCGGCCAGACGCACCGTCCGTCCTGGACGTCGTACCGGTGACGGTGGGCGGGACAGGTCAGCACCTCACCGTCGAGCGCGGCCTTGCGCAGCGGCCGGCCGAGGTGCGGGCACGCGGCGGGGAAGGCGCGCAGGGTGCCGTCGGGACGACGCAGCAGCAGCAGCTTCGTACCCGCCACCTTCACCTCCAGCAGCGGTGGTGCGGTCGACACCCGCGCGGCGTCGGCGACGTCCACGGTCCCGGTCGGCACCACGCTGCGCGGACGGCGGCGCACTCAGCGGCCCCGCGCGTGGCGGTCGAGGTCGAGGTGCACGTCGGCTCCGTCGGACGGGTGGGCGACCCGCGCCGACCTCCGGGACGGTCGGCGCGTCGAGCCGAGCCTACGGCCGGTGCGATCAGAACCCGTCGTCGACGGGTGCCGGGTCGAGCAGCGCGTCCCGCCAACCGGCAGCGGCCGCGGCGAGGTCGGCGTCGACCACCCGCAGGACACCCTCCACCGCGTCGTCGCGCACGTTCGCGACCGCCCGGGTGGTCCGGATGCGGTCGGGGGCGATGCCCACGGCGCGGGCCCACCGGTGGCGGGCGAGGTCGGCGGCGGCGCGTGGCCCGACCCGCAGGACCAGGCGGACCTCCGCGACGTCGGCTCGGAGCACCTCGGTCAGCCAGCGCACCGCCGCGCCCGCGACGCGCGGGTCGGCGGTCGTCACGTCCACCGCCGACGGGGTGATGTCGGCGATACCGGCCAGGACACCGAGGCCGGCGGCGAGCGCCGGGTCGTCCACGAGCCGGGTGCGCGCCTCCTCCTGCGCCGCCGCGCGTGCGAGCTCGAAGGCGGTCCGGGCGGCCTCGTCGCGGGCGTCGCGCCCACCGGCGTGCAGCGGCACGTGCGTGACGGTCGCCGTGTCCCCGGAAGCACCGCCCGCGCGATCGGAGCGTCCGCGGCGGGCCACGGCGACGTTGCCGGTCCACGCGCGCACGAGCAGCTCGTCCACCCCGAGCTGGGCCGCGATGCGGTCGGTGGCCACCCCCGAGCGTCGCAACGCCCGCGCGCGTGCGGGACGGGTGTCGGACGGGTCGTCGAGCGGCGCCTGCGACGCGTCGTCCCCTCCGGGCGCGGCCGGTCCTGGTGCGTCCAGGGCCGGTGGCACGTCCGTGGCGGGGGTCCGGCCGGCACCGGGCAGGACCCGCAGCGGTGGGAGCGCGTGCGGTGCCACGGTGCGGCGCGCCCGGGCGGTCAGGGCGAACGGGATGGGGTGATCACCCTCGTCGTCGAAGGGCAGCGGGTCGAACGGCAGGGGGACCTGCGCGACCGCCGTCACTTCCGGCGCGTCACGCGTCCCCGGTGCCTCGGGTGGGGTGGTGGGGGTGCGCTCTTCCATGCCCGGAACGTACGTCGGGGGTGTGACACCGATCGGTCCCCCACCGGCCCACCGCGGCCGAAGGCGTGCGTCAGGCGCGCAGAGCGCTGCCGTCACCGACGGCCTCGAGCAGCGTCGTCACGTCGGCGAGGTTCGCGTCGAGCGGGTGGGCGCCGAGCACCTGCACCGCCACCTGGTCCGCACCGGCGTCGAGGTGCTCCACGATCCGCGCGCGGGTCGCGTCGATCCCGACCGTGACCATGGCGTCCTTGAGCCG
>CAYSTY010000212.1:0-4669 GCA_964433685.1 uncultured Actinomycetota bacterium
ACGGCCTCGGTGGTGTCGTGCAACCAGCCCCAGACGGTGGTCGCCGCGCCGAGCAGCTGGGTGGCGGCCGGCCCGTCGTCCGGCGGCACCTCGCGGACCAGGGCGTGCCAGACCTCGCGGTAGCCGATCTGGTAGGCCTGGATGACCGCATCGACCGGGATGCCCTGGAGCGCCCGCCGGACCCCGAGCTCGCGGCGGATCAGGACCTCGTCGCCGGTCGGTCGGCGGTGCTCGGCGAGCCCGACGAGCAGCATCTCGATGCTGCGGGTCACCGAGCCCCGGATGTCCTCGGCGGGCACCGCACCCGGGGCGTAGGTGTCGATCTCACGCTCGATGCACGCCACGATGTGGTCGACGAGCTGGTCGATGTGTCCGGCGACGGTGCGCGCGAGCCGGGCGACCTCGCGCCAGGCGGTGGGGACGCTGACCGCGGCCCAGGGGTCGCGCTCGGGGGGCAGCAGGTCGAGCGCGGGCGCCTCGGGCGGACGTTCGGGCTGCTCGGTACGGCTCACGCGCCCTCCCTGTCGTCGCGAGCGGCATGGACGTGCCGCTCCCGAGGCACTCCCGACGGTGTGCCCCCCTGTGGAACGCACGAGGACGCCGTCCGTTGGCCGGGGGATGCTACGAGGTCGCAGGCACCCCCGCCAGCGGCCGTTCTGGTCCCTCGTCGGGCCACGGCCACGTGATCCGGACCGACCAGACGCGACGGCCGTTCGGACGCCGAGAACCGCCTGAGACGGCGTCTCACGCCGGGTTGGCGCCGAACGCAACGCCGCGGTGGGGTGCCGCCGGAGCGCGTGAGGGGTCCCGATGGCCCCGTTCGTTGACATCGCTGTCGCCGCCGGGTACCCATCGCGGCTCGGGAGACAAGGTTCGTGGGAACCACGAAGGGAGCGCGCGGCGGCACCGTGGGTCGGTGCCGCCCGTGTCGCGTCCTGCGTGGCTGCTGCGACGTCGGACGTGGGAGTAGGGCGTGCTCGCCATCCAGAACCTCGAGGTCGTGTACGAGGACGTCATCCTCGTGCTCAAGGGCATCAGCATCCAGGTGCCCGAGGGCTCGATCGTGGCCCTCCTCGGTGCGAACGGGGCCGGCAAGACCACGGTCCTGCGTGCCATCACGGGCCTGCTCGACATCCACCGCGGGGAGGTGACCAAGGGCACGATCACGCTCGACGGGCAACCCATCCACGGCTTCGACGCACCGGGCACGGTCGCGGCCGGCATCTCGCAGGTGATGGAGGGCCGGCGGGTGTTCCGCGAGTTCACCGTGGACGAGAACCTGCGCATCGGCGGCCACGCGGGCGACCGCGGCAACGTCGCCGCCAACCTCGACCGCATCTACACCCTCTTCCCGCGGCTGGCGGAGCGGCGCAAGCAGGTCGCCGGCTACCTCTCCGGTGGCGAGCAGCAGATGCTCGCCTTCGGTCGGGCGCTGATGGCCGAACCGCGCTACCTGCTGCTCGACGAACCCTCGCTCGGCCTCGCCCCGCTGATCGTGCAGCAGATCCGCGACCTCATCGTGCAGATCAACGAGCAGGGCACCTCGATCCTGCTGGTCGAGCAGAACGCGAACATGGCGCTGTCGATCGCCTCCCACGGGTACGTCATGGAGACCGGCAAGGTCGTCATGGACAAGGAGGCCGCGGTCCTGCGTCAGGACGAGGACGTCCGCGAGTTCTACCTGGGTCTGCGCGACGAGGGCTCGGGCAGCTTCCGCGACATCAAGCACTACAAGCGGCGCAAGCGCTGGCTGTCCTGAGCCGACCGAGCCGAAGGGAACCTCGTCGTGACCATCCGCACGCTGTCCGAATCGCTCACCGCCACCGCGGTCGACGTCCCGCCGGGGCAAGCGCTCCTGCGCGTCTCCGAGCTCGAGCTCGCCTTCGGCGGCACCCGCGCCGTCGACGGGGTCAGCTTCGAGGTCCGCCCGGGTGAGCTGTTCGCGATCATCGGCCCGAACGGTGCCGGCAAGACCTCGCTGTTCAACTGCATCTCGAGCGTGTACCGGCCACAGTCGGGTGCGATCGACTTCCTCGGTGAGTCCGTCCTCGGCCGCAAGCCCGACGACGTCGCGCGGCTCGGCATCGCCCGCATGTTCCAGAACATCGAGCTGTTCGACAACCTCACCGTGCTCGACAACCTGATGCTGGGCCGTCACCTCCACCTCGACTACGGCCCGCTGGCGGGCCTGATCTACGCCGGCCGCGCCAGGCGCGTCGAACTCGACAACCGGCGGATCGTCGAGGACGTGATCGACTTCCTCGAGATCGAGGCGTTCCGCAAGTTCCCGGTCGGGATGCTGCCGTACGGGGTCAAGAAGCGCGTCGAGCTCGGTCGCGCGCTGTGCATGGAGCCCAAGCTGCTCCTCCTCGACGAGCCCGTGGCGGGCATGAACGTCGAGGAGACCGAGGACATGGCCCGGTTCATCCTCGACATCCGCAGCGAGCTCGACCTCGCGATGATCCTCGTCGAGCACGACATGGGCCTGGTCATGGACCTCGCCGACCGCGTGCTGGTGGTCGACTTCGGCAAGCCCATCGCCCTCGGCAGCCCCGCCGAGGTCCAGGCCTCGCCCGACGTCATCCGGGCCTACCTCGGCGAGGAGCACCACGTCGTCGGCACCGTGACCGAGGACCAGGTCGTCCTCGACACGGGCCAGGACGGGTCCGTCCCCAGTTCGGTCGAGGCCGACACCACGGAGGTGGCACCGTGAGCAGCGCCGTGCAGCAGCCCGAGGCGGCCGTGACGGGCGACCTCGTCGAGACCGTCCCGCAGCGCATCCGTCGACGCGCGCAGCAGATGCCAGACACGGTCGCCCTGCGTGAGAAGCGCCTCGGCATCTGGCAGGACATCACCTGGGCCACCTACTGGGAGCAGACGAGCCTGGTCGCCCACGCGCTCGCCTCCCTCGGTGTCGGCGCCGGCGACCGTGTCGCGGTCCACTCCGAGAACCGGCCCGAGTGGCTCTACGGCGACGTGGGCACGGTCGCGATCCGCGGCATCACCATGGGTCTGTACCCGACCAACCCGGCGACGGAGGTGCGCTACCTGCTGCAGGACTCCGGCTCGCGGGTGCTCATCGCCGAGGACCAGGAGCAGGTCGACAAGGCGCTGGAGGTCGAACCGGACTGCCCCGACCTCGAGTGGATCGTCTACATCGAGCCGCGCGGGGTCCGCGAGTACGACCACCCCAAGCTCATGTCCTGGGACGACTTCCTCGACCGCGGGCGGACCCACCGCGGGTCCCACCCCGACCTGCTCGACCGCTGCGCGGCCGAGGCGACCGCCGACGACGTCGTCACCCTCATCTACACCTCGGGGACGACCGGTCCGCCGAAGGGGGCGATGCTCACCGTCCGCAACGTGGAGTTCGCGATCTCCACGCTCGTCACCGACGGCGGCATCTACAACCCGCCGGCCTCGGAGGACGATGTCGCCCTGTCGTACCTGCCGCTGTGCCACGTCGCCGAACGTGCGGCCACCGAGTGGGTCAACGCCGAGGCCGGTGTCCTGACCCACTTCGCCGAGTCGATCGAGGTCGTGCAGGCCAACCTCAAGGAGGTCCAGCCGACCCTGTTCTTCGCCGTCCCCCGCATCTGGGAGAAGCTGTACGCCGGCGTGATGATCAAGATGGCGTCCGCGTCACGGCTCAAGAAGCTGGTCTTCGGTGCGGTGATGAAGCTGGCGACCACCATCGGTGACGACCTGGTCGCCAACGACGGCAACCACACCACCCGCAGCCGGCTGCTCTACGCCCTCGGCTACCCGTTGGTGTTCCGCCCGCTGCGTGACCGCATCGGGCTGCGCAAGGTCCGCGCCGCCGGGTCGGGCGCCGCGCCGATCGCGCCCGAGGTCCTGAAGTTCTTCTTCGGTATCGGCGTGATCATCAACGAGGTCTACGGCATGACCGAGAACGCCGCGGTCGCCACCGTCAACCGGCCTGGACGGGTCAAGCTCGGCACCGTCGGTGAGCCGCAGCCGGGCATCGAGTTCCGCATCGACGAGACGACCGGTGAGATCCTCACCCGTCACCCGGGCAACTTCGCCGGGTACTGGAACAAGCCGGACAAGACCGCCGAGACCATCGACGAGGACGGCTGGCTGCACACCGGTGACGTGGGGGAGTGGGTCGACGGCACGCACGTGAAGATCGTCGACCGCATCAAGGACATCATCATCACCGCCGGCGGCAAGAACATCTCGCCCTCGGAGATCGAGAACTCGCTCAAGACCTCCCCGTACATCAAGGAGGCCGTGGTCATCGGCGACCAGCGCCCGTACCTGACGGCGCTGATCGGCATCGAGCTCGACACGGTCGGTGACTGGGCCACGCGCGAACGCATCGCCTTCACCACCTACCGCGACCTGTCCGAGAAGCGGGAGGTCCTCGAGCTCGTGCAGGCCGCCGTGGCCGCGACCAACGCCAAGTTCGCCCGGGTCGAGAACGTGCGCAAGTTCCGCATGATCACCAAGGAGCTCGACCACGAGGACGGTGAGCTCACCGCGACCCAGAAGGTGAAGCGGTCCTCGCTCGTGGACGCCTTCGCGCCGCTCGTCGAGGACATGTACGGGGGTGGCACCGCGTTCGCCGGCGGCGACCTCGTCGACGTCCACGCCCCCGCCGCTGCTCACGAGGAGGTCTCCGCCTGATGGAGGAGCTCATCTTCCC
>CAYSTY010000213.1:0-4627 GCA_964433685.1 uncultured Actinomycetota bacterium
CCGCCCTCGCGGTAGTGCAGGTCGGTGTGGCACACCCCGCACGCCTGGACGTCGACGACGGCCTCGCCGGGCCCCGGATCGGGTACCAGGATGGTCTCGAGCCGGACGGGCTCGCCCTTCCCCGGTGCGATGACGCCTCGGACCTCGTGACCCACCGTGCTCTCCCTCGTCGCCGCGGCTCACGACGCTAGCGGGTGGCTGTGCGGACAGCCGGTTCAGCGTGCCTCGGCGCGCCGGTCGCGGAGCGGCGTCGCCCGGGCGTCCGCCGGCCCGGCGAGCCGCACCCGGCCGCGACCGTCGCGCTTGGCCCGGTACATCGCGTCGTCGGCTGCGACGAGGAGCCGCTCGGGGTCGCCCCCGGTGGTGGTCTCGAGCGCCAGTCCGATGCTGGCCCCGACGGCGGCGAGTTCGCTGCCGAGCTCCACCGGCGTCGCGACCACCTCGAGCAGGCGGTGGCAGCGCTCCAACGCCGCGACCTCGTCGGTGTCCTCGAGCACCAGGACGAACTCGTCGCCGCCGAACCGGGCGAGGGTGTCCCCGGGACGGCAGGCGGCTCGCATCCGAGCCGCGAGCTGACGCAGCAGGTCGTCGCCGGCCGCGTGGCCCAGGCGGTCGTTGACCGCCTTGAAGCCGTCGAGGTCGAGGAAGGCGACGCCGACGGTGCCGCGTTCCTGCGTCCGCTTCACCAGCAGTTGGCCCAGGCGGTCGTCGAGGAGGGTCCGGTTCGGCAGGCCGGTGAGCGGATCGTGCAGGCTCTGGCGTTGCAGCTCGTCCCGCGCCTGCTCACGGTCGCGGACCAGGTCGGCGAAGCGGGCGACGACGATCACCGCGATCACCAACGAGGCCACGGTCGCGACCACGGCGGTCTCACCGGTGGTCAGCCAGCGGACGACGATGGCCACCGGCGGGGTGATCAGCGCCACGCCCGCGAGGACGGTACGGGTGATGGTGTGCGCCGATTCGACCTCCTGCGGTTCGGTCAGCCACCGCATGGACGGGTGCATCGCGGCCACCCCGAGGAGCATCAACGCGACGACCCACATCACCGCGGTCGTGACCGGCGGCGTGGCCGTGCCGGCGACCTCGACGCCCTCCCACACGAAGACGGCCGCCCCGGCGGTGACCAGGAGCGCGGAGCCGAGCATCGCCCAGCCGCTGGCCGCCTCGTACCCACCGGCGAGGAAGGCGCGCAGGTTCATCGCGGTGACCCAGCTCGCGGTCGCCCCGACGATCATCAGGATCATCAGCTCGCCGGCCAGCTCGAAGCTGGGCTCGTGGCGGTTCATCGCCGCCTCCCACAGCGCCGTGGTCAGGGCGATCGTGACGATCAGGCTGTCGAGGACCGGGCCACGGTCGCGCCCCCGGCTCTGCGCCCGCGCGAAGCCGAGCGCACCCACGCCGATGAGGGGGAAGCCGATCGCGGTGGCCAGCTCGAACAGCGGCAGGCTGGCGGGGACCGCCACGACCACCCCGAGGGCCGGGTCGGCGAGCGCGCCGATCCCGAGCAGCCCGATGCCGGTGAGCATCACCACCCACGGCCGCGGTGCGGCGGGCAGGTGGCGACGGATGCTGGCGCCGATGACGACCACGGTCAGCCAGATCATCGCCTGCCAGATCAGCGCCCGGGTCAGCCCCGCACCCACGCCGAGGTAGGTCGCGAGCAACGCGCTCTCGACCACGAGGTAGGTGACGACGGGACGGTCCACGCCACCCCCGTCGGCCGGTCCCGCCCTCGCACGGCCGGTCGCACTTGGACCGGACGTGACCGTGCACCGAGCGCCCGTCAACCGGCGAGCTGTTCCTCGGACTCGTCGGCCCGCTCCTCGACCTCGAAGCGGCGGGCGGTCGCGCTGAGGAGGACCTTCGCCACCCGGCCGAGCACCACGACCACCAGGCCGACGGCGATGGCGCGCATGGCGGCGTCCTCGGGAGCCACGGTGCCGGCCGCCAACGACAGCGCGATCGGGGCGAGCGCGATCAGGCCCAGGATGCCGATGACCCGGCGCAGCGGTCCGACCGTCACAGCTGCTCACCTGCCTCGGCGCCCGTGGTCTCGGGCAGCAGGGCGCGGACCGCGAGGGCCAGGTCGAGGGGGCGGGCGCGACGCACCTCGCCGTCCAGCGGACCCGAGCCGAGGACGAGCCCGAGCTCGGTGGCGAGGCGGAGGGCCTCCGGCACGTCCTCGCGTGCCGCCCAGGACACCGCGAGCGGGTCGAGGTGGAGCAGCTCGCGCCAGCCGGCACCGCCGACGACCACGTGCAACCACCGGTTGCCGCGGACGCGCTCGAGCCAGCGCTGGCTGGCCGCGCCGCTGCCGACGCCGGCGGCGACGGTGGCGGCCCGGGAGCGGATCGGCTGTCCGGCGGTGGCGGTGGGGATGCCGAGGCTCTTGGCGAGCGAACGTGCCCGCGGTCCGACCAGCAGGCTGCGCCCGGTCGGCAGCGGCCGGCACAGGGGACGCAGCGCGCCGGCGAGGGCCGCCGTCCACGCGACGTCGTCCGCAGGGGCGTCGACCTCGAGGCCACGCACCAGGCTCGCGGGGAGCCCGAGCTTGATCAGCGCACCGACCGACCACGCCGGTCCGGGCTCGAAGGCGGCGGCGGGCTCGGTCAGCTCCCCGGCGTCGGTGGTGAGCTCCTCCACGGCGGCGACGAGCGCGATCGGGTCGGGCTCGACGACCGGTGCCGGGTCGGCGACCTGGACGGTCGTGACCTGACGGGCCGCTTCGGTGTACGCAGCGACGGCAGGAGCGGGGACCGGGGCCGGGGCGGGGGTCGGAGCTTGGACCGGGACGCCGACGACGCGGTCGGTGGTCGGGTCCACGACGCCGCCACCCTCGCCGGTGGCCGCGCGGACGGCGTCACGGGCGGCGGCGGTCGCACGCTCGAGCAGCGCCTCGTGGGTGCTGACGGCGGGTGCCGGCGCGGGCGACGGGGCTGCGGGGGCGGTCGCGAGCTGGCTGCGCAGGAAGGTGGCGAAGTCGACGGTGTCATCCACGTCGGCGTCCGCCTGCAGGAGCCGGTCGATCGGCGAGGTCGCCGCGGTGACGGCCGCCGGCGCGGGGGCCGGTGCTGGCGCGGGAGCCGAAGCTGGCGCCGGAGCCGGTGCAGGCGCGGGAGCCGCAGCCGCAGGAACCGCCGGCGCAGCGGCCGTGGCCACGGACGCAGCAGACACGCCCGGGGCGGCGTGCAGCTCGACCATCTCGCGGGCGAAGAAGCCACCGATGCCGCCGCGGGCGACGCGGCGCACCTCGATGATGCGGGCGTCGGCCCCGAGCCGGCTGTGCAGCTCGGTCAGGGCCGCCTCGGCGGTGGCCGCCTCGATGACGACGCTCGCGCCGTCCACCGGCGCGGTCGCCGGCTGGGAGAGCGGGGTGGCGGGGGTCATGTCACGCATCGACGGTCGTGGCACCGAGGGATCCGATCACGTGGAGCTGCGCGTGTGCCGGCAGCTCGGGGTAGGCGAGGACGGGGAGGTCGAGTCCGGCCGCACCGAAGGCGGCGCGGAGGGGCTTGCGCAGGAGCTGGCCGCACACCACGACCGCGGGGCGACCGTCACCGCCCTGGGCGAGCTGGGCGGCTTCGGACAGCAGCGGCGCGAGGCGTGCGGGGTCGAGCAGGAGCTGCAGGGAGCCGTCGATGTCGCGGACGTGCTCGTGCAGCTCACCTTCGAGCTCCGGGAGGATCGTGATGACGCCGAGCTCACCGCGTGGTGCGATGCGGGCGACGATGGCACCACCGACGGCGACGCGGGCGGCGGCGACGAGCTGGTCGATCGCGCGCGTCTCGCGGGCCTTGCCGGCCACGGACTCGACGATGCGGGCGAGGTCGCGGATCGGGACCCGGTCGCGCAGCAGCTCGCGCAGGACGTCGTGCAGGAGCGGCAGCGGCAGGGTCTCGCTGCCGACCTCGTCGGCGAGGAGCGGCTCGTCGTAGCGCAGCGAGGCCACCAGCTCCTGCACCTGCTGACGCGAGAGCAGGTCGGCGGCGTGGCTGCGGGCCACCTCGGCGAGGTGGGTGACGATGACCGAGGAACGGTCGACGACGGTCGCACCGGCGGCGGTGACCCGGCTGCGGGCCTCGACCGGCACCCAGAAGGCGCGGAGGCCGAAGACCGGTTCGACGGTCTCCTCGCCCTGCACGCCACCGAGGTCGGCGTCCTCACCGGCGGGCAGCGCCAGGACGCGGTCGCGCGGGGCGCCGCCACGGGCCACCTCGACGCCGTGCAGCAGGATGCGGTAGGTCGACGGTTCGAGGGTGACGTCGTCGAGGGTGCGCACGAGCGGCAGGACGACGCCGAGCTCCTCGGCGACCTGTCGGCGCAGGGCACGGACCCGCTGGAGCAGGTCCCCGCCACGCTCGGGGTCGGTGAGGTCGAGCACGTCGTAGGCGAGGTGGAGCTCGATCGGCTCGACCCGCAGCTGCTCGATGAGGACCTTCGGGTCGTCCGGGTCCGGTGCCGTCACGACCGGTGCGCTCCCGGCGAGGCTGCCGCCGGCCGCGGCGTCCTCGGCGGCCTTCACGCGGGTGCTGAGGACCAGCAGACCGATGACGATGGCCAGGAACGGCAGCTTCGGCAGACCGGGCAGCAGCATCAGCGCGGCGATGACGACCGCGGCGATGCGCAG
>CAYSTY010000214.1:0-4608 GCA_964433685.1 uncultured Actinomycetota bacterium
GGCGCGCGCGCCACTACACCTTCGGGGAGTTCTCGGGGAAGTTCGCCAAGGCGACGGCGGCGGCACCGTGGCTGCAGGACCCCGACATCGTGACCGCCGCCCCGGGGACGCGGCCGCAGCCGTCGCCTGCACCTGCCGGCGTCGACGTCCAGGCCTTCACCCACAACGAGACCTCGACCGGCGTCATGCAGGACCCGGTCCGCGTCGACGACGCGCTCGTGCTCGTGGACGCCACGTCGGGGGCCGGCGGCCTGCCCGTCGACCTCACCCAGACCGACGTCTACTACTTCTCGCTGCAGAAGGGCTTCGCGTCGGAGGGGGGCCTGACCGTCGCCCTCGTGTCGCCGGCCGCGGTGGAGCGGATCGAGGCCATCGCTGCGTCGGAACGGTACGTGCCGACCTTCCTCGACCTGGCGACGGCGCTGAGCAACTCGCGTCAGCACCAGACCTACAACACCCCGAGCGTGTCGACGGTGTTCCTCGCCGCCGAGCAGGTCGACTGGATGCTGTCCAGCTTCGGGGACCTGTCCGGCGTCGTGGACGCGCAGCGCCGCAAGGCCGAGCACGTCTACGGCTGGGCGAACGACCGTGCGTGGGCCTCACCGTTCGTGACCGACGAGGACGCGCGGTCGCTGGTGGTCGCCACGATCGACCTCGACGAGGCCGTCCCCGCCGACGACGTCAACGCGGTGCTGCGGGCCAACGGTGTGCTCGACACCGACGCGTACCGCAAGCTCGGGCGCAACCAGCTGCGCATCGGGATGTTCCCGGCCGTCGACGCCGGCGACCTCGCGGCCTACACCGCGTCCGTCGACTGGGTCGTCCAGCAGCTGACGTAGGTCGGCGGGTAGCTCAGCGGCGGAGGTGCGGGCGCAGGTCGTCGGCCGCGTCGGTGCCGTAGACGGAGCCGAGGCGGTCGAGGAAGTCGCCCGAGGACAGCTCGTACTCCTGGGTACCGATGTGCTCGAGCACGTAGGTCGCCACCATCGAGCCGACCTGCGCCGCCCGTTCCAGCCCGAGGTCCCACGCCAGCCCCGCGAGCAGACCCGCCCGGAACGCGTCCCCGACCCCGGTCGGATCGACGCGTTCCTGCTCGGGCGCGGCCGGCACCTCGCACACCGTCCCGTCCGCGGTCTCGATCACGCACCCCTTGGGACCCAGCGTGGTGATCCGCGTCTCGACCAGGTCCAGCACCTGCTGCGAGCTCCACCCCGTCTTGGACTCCAGCAGCGCCTTCTCGTAGTCGTTGGTGATCAGGTAGGTCGCACCCTCCACCAGCCGCTTGACCTGCCCACCGTCCATCCGCGCCAACTGCTGGCCCGGATCGGCCATGAACCGCACCCCCAGCTGACGGCACTCGTCGGTGTGCCGCAGCATCGCCTCGGGATCGTTGGGCGAGACCACCACCAGATCCAGCGCCCCCACCCGCTCCGCGATCGGGGCCAGCTCGATGAACCGGGCCTCCTCCATCGCGCCGGTGTAGAACGAGGCCATCTGGTTCTGATCCAGATCGGTGGTGCACAGGAACCGCGCCGTGTGCTTGAGCTCGGAGACGTGCACCCCCGAGGTGTCCACCCCGTGCCGCTTGAGCCACGAGCGGTAGTCCCCGTCGAAGTCCTGCCCCACCGCCCCCACCAACACCGGACCCAACCCGAGCTGCCCCAGACCGAAGCTGATGTTGGCCGCCACCCCCCCGCGTCGGACCTCCAGCTCGTCCACCAGGAACGACAACGACACCCGATCGAGCTGATCGGCCACCAACTGCTCCGAGAACCGCCCCGGGAACGTCATCAGGTAATCGGTCGCGATCGACCCGGTCACAGCGATACGCACGGCAGGCTCCCCAGACGACGTGCTCGGCGGGCGTCGGCCCGATCCGAAGTTGAGCAGGTCAGGCGCCGGCGGCGCTGCGCAGCGCGTCGGCCCGGTCGGTGCGCTCCCAGGTGAACCGCTCCCCGGTCCGACCGAAGTGCCCGTACGCCGCGGTCGCCTGGTAACCCGGCTTCTTCAGCTCGAGCGCGTCCACGATCGCACCCGGTCGCAGGTCGAACACCTCGTGCACCCCCGCCAGGATCGCGGCCGGGTCGACCTGCTCGGTCCCGAAGGTCTCCAACGCCACGCTCACCGGATGCGACACCCCGATCGCGTACGCCACCTGCACCTCGGCCCGCTTCGCCAACCCCGCCGCCACGATGTTCTTGGCCACCCACCGCGTCGCGTACGCCGCCGAACGGTCCACCTTCGAGGGATCCTTGCCCGAGAACGCCCCACCACCGTGACGGGCCATCCCCCCGTAGGTGTCCACGATGATCTTGCGCCCCGTCAACCCCGCATCCGCGACCGGCCCCCCCAACTCGAACCGGCCCGTCGGGTTCACGTAGATCCGCAGGTCATCGGTGTCGATGTCGTCCGGCAACAACGGCCGGATCACGTGCTCCTCGATGTCCGGCCGCAGCAACGTGGCCAGATCGATCTCCGCACGGTGCTGGGTCGACAACACCACCGCCGTGACCGCCTTCGGTACCCCGTCCTCGTAGGCCACCGTGACCTGGGTCTTGCCATCCGGACGCAGGTAGCCCATCTGCCCCGAACGACGCACCGCGCTCAGACGCTCAGCCATCCGATGCGCCAGGTGGATCGGCAGCGGCATCAGCTCGGGCGTCTCGTCCGAGGCGTACCCGAACATCATCCCCTGGTCGCCGGCACCCTGCAGGTCGTACGGATCGGCGTCCTCACCCCGCCGCGACTCGTACGCGGTGTCCACCCCCTGCGCGATGTCCGGCGACTGCTCATCGATCGCGACCGACACCCCACACGTCCGGCCGTCGAAGCCGACATCCGCCGAGTCGTACCCGATCTTGAGCACCGTCTCGCGCACGTGCTTGGGGATGTCCACGTACGTCTTGGTCGTGATCTCCCCCGCCACGATCACCTGCCCGGTGGTCACCAACGTCTCACACGCCACCCGGCCGTCGGGGTCCTCGGCCAGGATCGCGTCCAGGATCCCGTCCGAGATCTGGTCGGCCATCTTGTCCGGATGACCCTCGGTCACCGACTCCGAGGTGAACAAACTACGACGGGCCACAGCAGGGCTCCTGACATCGAGGACGGACCGCACACGCACGACGGGCAGCGGCGCGGCGGAGCGTAGCTCCCGTCGGCTGGCCGTCCGCGCGGGAGCGTGCCTTCGGTGCGAACCCGGCGGTCGGACCGTTGCGGGGCGGTCCGTCAGTCCGGTCGGTCCGGTCGGTCCGGTCGGTCCGGGAGGCGCGCCACGACCGCGTCGAGGATGCGGTCGGCCACCACCGCCTTGGTCGCGAGTTCGACCTCGGTGCGGGAGCGGTCGGCGCCGAGGATCAGCACGTGGTTGGTGTCGGTCCCGAACCCGGCGTCGGTGCGGGAGACGTCGTTGACCACGAGCAGATCGGCGCCCTTGCGCTCGAGCTTGTCCCAGCCGCGCTGCTCGGGCTCGTCGGTCTCCGCCGCGAAGCCGACCAGCAACGGGAGCTCGCCCACCGTCGTGCCCGCGCCGAGCTCGGCGAGGATGTCGGGGTTGCGCGCCAGTTCGATCGTGGGCACGCCGTCCGCCTTCTTGATCTTGCCGGCGGCGACGGCGGCCGGTCGGAAGTCGGCGACGGCGGCCGCCTTCACCACCACGTCCGCACGGGCGGCGAGGTCGAGCACCACCTCGCGCAGCTCGAGCGCGGTCGTGACGTCGTGGCGGGTCACGCCGTCCGGGGTCGGTAGGTCGGCGTTGGCCGCCACGAGGTGGACCTCGGCGCCCCGCCGCGCTGCCGCCGCCGCGATCGCGAAGCCCATCTTCCCGGTGGAACGGTTCCCGAGGAAGCGCACCGGGTCGAGCGGTTCGCGGGTGCCACCCGCGGAGACGACCAGGGTCCGGCCGGCGAGATCGTCGCCCGCGAGTTCGTCGCCCGCCGGTGCCTCGCCGTCCGCTGTCTCGCGGTCGGCGGTGCGGCTGGTGCGCCCGGGAGCGGCCGGCCCGGCGCGCTCCAACGCGTCGCGCAGGGCGGCGAGCGCGTCCTCGCGCTCGACGACGCGGCCCGCGCCGACGTCACCCCCCATCAGCGTCCCGGAGGCCGGGCCGGCGACGGTCACCCCGCGGTCGGCCAGGAGCGCGACGTTGGCCTGCGTGGCCGGGTGCTGCCACATCTCGGTGTGCATGGCCGGCGCCACGACCAGCGGGCACGTGGCGGCCAGGAGCGTGGTCGTCAGCAGGTCGTCGGCCAGGCCACCGGCGAGCTTGGCCAGCACGTGCGCCGTCGCCGGGTAGATCAGCGCGACGTCGGCGGCGCGGCCGAGGGCGACGTGGGTGTCGCCGGGGATGTCCTCCCACACCTCGTGGCGGACCCGCCGGCCGGTCAGCCCTTCGAAGGTGGCGGCGCCGACGAAGCGCTCGGCGCCGCGCGTGAACACGGTGTCGACGATCGCGCCCTCGTGCACGAGCAGGCGCGCGACCAGTGCGGCCTTGTAGGCCGCGATCCCGCCGGTGACCCCCAGCAGGACGCGGACGTCGCGGAGGTCAGCCACGACGCCGCTCAGGCGCCGAGGTCGTCGTCCCCGCCGATGAAGCCGAGCGGGTCCTCCGAG
>CAYSTY010000215.1:0-4602 GCA_964433685.1 uncultured Actinomycetota bacterium
CGCTCCTCGAGGATCCCGGCCTTGACGTAGAGCGTCTCGGAGGAGATCTCGAGCGCCTTGGCGATGGCCTGCAGGATCTCGGCCGACGGCTTGCGCAGCCCGCGTTCGATCTGGCTCAGGTAGGGGTTGGAGACCCCCGCGATCTTGGCGAGGTTGCGCAGCGACAGCCGCGCCGACTCGCGCTGGTGGCGGATGTAGCTACCGAGGTCGTGCAGCGGCGATGCCGCACCGTCGGCGTCGAGGTCGTCGGGCAGCACGGGCTCGGACACGCGGTCCTCGGGGTCCGCCACCGGGCGCCTCTCCCGTCGCAGGTCGACGCGCTCCACGTGGTGTGAAGCGCGCCTTCACGGTACCAGCCACCCCCTCCGGCCCCGGACGCGGTCAGCGTGGCAGGCACGCCCGGACCACGCCCACGGGGCGGCCACCGCCGAGGACCGGCTCGGGTGCCCACAGGTCCGCGGCCACCACCTCGGCGTCGACGAGCGCGGCGTGTGCGGCGACCGCCGCGGCCGCAGCCTCCCCGTCCTCGGCCTTGACCGCCAACCCGCGGGGGGAGCCGTCAGGCGCGCGCCAACCGGCCGCGAAGACCCCCTCCGCACCGACCTTCGCCACGACCCCCGCGGCCAGGAGCGCCGACTCGAGCCGCCCGGCCCCGCCGACGAGGGAAGGCTGGGCGAACCCGGCCTCGCGGACCCGCCGCCACCTCGGTTCGGACGCGAGGCGACCGTAGGCGCGTGCCAGGGCGACCAGGGGGACCGCGACGGCAGGGGCGCCGCAGCCGTCGGTCCCGACGGCGGGCACGGGACCGAACACGTCCTCGAGGACGGCGTGGAGGGTGCGTTGCAGCGGTGCGTCCGGGTCGAGCAGGCGCTCGCGCGGGGTGCCCTGGACGCTGCCCGCCAGGGCGAACATCGCGTGCTTGCCGGAGCAGTCGTGCAGGATCCGTGCCGGCACGGCGGCGGGGTCGTGCTGGCCCCGCGCCGGCGGGCAGGTCAGCGCCTCGGGGGCGGTGCCGGACCGCGCGAGCAGCTGGTGTGCGGTGGCGACGTGGACGGGTTCGGCGCGGTGGGAGGCCCAGCTGAGCGCCACCTCGGCGTCGGACAGCGGGTCGGCGCGGTCGCCGAGCAGCTCGAGGCAACCGGTGGCCTGGAACGGCTTGGCGGTCGAGCGCACGAAGGTGAGCCGGTCCGGGTCCCCGACCGTACGCACCACCTCGGCGTCGGCGACCACGACGAGGTGGCCGACGTGCCGGGACTCGACCAGACCGGGACCGAGGTCGCGCCCCGCGTGGGTCCCCGCCCGGTCCGTCGCACCGGGCCCGCGGGCGTCACGGGTGACCTCGGCGATCGGACCCGGGAGCGGCGTCACGACGGGGCCGAGCCGAGGTCGTCGGCACCGGAACGCGCGTCGATGAGCTCGACCCAGGCGCGGGCACAGTCGGGATCGAACTGGGTGCCGGCGTGAGCCTCGATCTCCTCGAGTGCGACGTGGACCGGCAGCGCGTCGCGGTAGGGACGGTCGGTGGTCATCGCGTCGAAGCAGTCCGCGATCGTGAAGATCCGCGCCGGGAGGTAGATGTCCTCACCGGCGAGCCCCTCCGGGTAGCCCTTGCCGTCCCAGCGTTCGTGGTGGCTGCGGATGATCCCCACCGCGTCGCCGAGCAACCGCAGCGGCTGCACCAGGCTCACCCCGATCACCGGGTGGGTGCGCATCACCTGCCACTCCTCCTCGGTGAGCGGACCCGGCTTCTGCAGGATCGATCCGGGGACGCCGACCTTGCCGATGTCGTGCAACAGGTACCCGAAGCCGATCTCCGCCCGTTCGGCCAGCTCCGGTGCGATCCGCCGGGTCAGCATCAGCGCGTACTGGTAGGTGCGATCGAGGTGGCTACGGGTGTAGGAGTCCTTGGCCTCGCAGACCTCCGCGAGCGTGCGCACCACGCCGAAGGTCGAGGCGCGCAGCTCGCGGTAGGCGCGCTCCACCTCGGCACGGCCCTCGCGTTCACGGGTGACCGTGAGCTTCAGGTCGTCGGCGAAGCGGAGCAGCTGACGGCGGGTCAGATCGAGCGCCTCGGCCCCGGCGACGTCCACCTCAGGGCTCCTCGGGTCGTTCGCCGGCGGCGAACGCGACGATCCGGTCGATGAGGGCGAGGGGGCTGAACGGTTTGGTCACGTAGTCGTCGCACCCGGCGGCGAGCCCCGCCGCCCGGTCCTCGGCCCGGTCCCGGGCCGTCAGGAGGATGACGGGGACGTCGCGGGTCCGGGGGTCGTCCTTGATCCGGCGGCACACCTCGAACCCGTCGATGCCGGGCATCATGACGTCGCACACGACGACGTCCGGGAGGGGGTCCTCGGCGAGCGACGCGAGCGCTCCCGCCCCGTCGCTGGCGGTCGAGACCTCGAGCTCACGCAGGTCGAGGATGGTCTGCAGCACCTCGCGGATGAGCGGATCGTCGTCCACCACCAGGACGCGTCGCGCGTCGGACGAGGTCACGCCAGCAGGTCCGCGACGTTGGCGCGTCCGTCCTTGTAGCGCTGCGCGAGTTCGCCGCGGAGGGCGTCGATGCTGTCGAACAGGGCACGGCGGGACGAGGACAGCTCACCCTCGTGACGCTCGAGCGTGGCGATCAGCTCCGCGAGCTCGGCCTCACCGCGTTCGGCCAGGCCGGACAGGACGGTCTCACCGAGGTCGGCGTCGATGCGCGCGACGAGCTCGTCCGCCGCCGCCGGCACGGTCACCGAACTGACCCGGGCCCGGGCGGGGTCGGTCGCGACGTGGTCCCCGGCGAGGAGCGCCGGCAGGCCGGCGAGCAGCTCCCCGGCAGCGGGCTCCCCCGCCTCGTCCCGACGCTCGAGCTCGGCACGGACGATGTCGAGCCGACCCTGGAGCACGCGGCGGGCGTACGACACGGCGGCTTCCTGCGCTTCGCAGGCGGCGCGCCGGGTGCGCAGCTGGTCGGTCGGCCACGACGGCAGCGCGGCGAGCTCCTGCGCATCGAGCACGGTGGCGTCGGCGTCGCTCAAGCCTCTTGGCCTCCCGGTGTGGACCGCCTCGCGGGTCCCGAGCGGGACCGTGTGGGGACCGTGGTCCGGCGTGGCTGTCGCCACGCGACGACCGGCGGTCACGACCGCGCACGGTACCGGTCGGTCCACGCTGGCGTGGCCGGGGAGCGCAGTAGCCTGCGGAGCATGCGAGGCGACCTGTCCGAGACCCCGGCGGCCGACGTCTGCCGCGCCCTGGCGTCCGCGGACGCGACCGGCGTCCTCGACATCGAGGGCCCGGACGGGCGCGGCGCGGTGGTCCTGCGCGACGGCCACGTGGTGGCCGCCACCTCGCCGACCCCGCGGGCACGGATCGGCGACCGGTTGGTCCACGCCGGGCTGCTGGCCGAGGAGGGGCTCACGGAGGTCCTGCGCTCGCAGGCGCGGGCCGAACCGCACCAGCGCACCGGTGCGCTGCTGGTCGGACGGGGCCTGGTGCCGCTGGAGGCCGTGCGGCAGGTGGTCCAGGAACAGGTCATCGACGCGGTGTTCGACCTGGTGCGGTGGCGGTCCGGCGCGTACCGCTTCGACGTCGGAGGGCTCACCGAGGTGCCGGAGGTGCCGCTGCGCATCCCCGTCGACCAGCTCCTGGTCGAGGTCGCCCGCCGGCAGCGGCAGTGGGACGAGCTGGAGGTGGTCATCCCCGACCTCGACGCCGTCCCGACGTTCCGGCCGGGCGCCGAGCCCGCGACCGCGTCGCTCACCCCGGACGAGTTCGCCGTCCTCGCGTCGATCGACGGGGTGCGGTCGATCCGGGAGCTCGCGAACGACCTCGGGTACGGCCAGTTCGAGGCCGCCCGCATCGTCTACGGGCTCACCCTGCTCGGTACCGTCGACATCGTCCTGCCCGACGACGAGGTCGGACGCGCGCTCGAGGACGCCCTGCAGGACCTGGCGGTGGGGACCAGGCACGGCGACCAGCCCCCGCCCGGGGCCGGGCCCGACGTCGCGTCGGCACCGGGGACGGGGAGCGCACCGGGATCGCCGGCGGCCCCCCCGGTAGGTCTCGCCCGCGACGAGGTGGCCGAGCTGCTGCGCGAGCTGTCCCGCCTCGCGCGGGGCGGCGACGACTACCGCGGGTAGGTGACGGTCTCGCCGGGGCCGGGGTAACGCTCACGGGCCTCGGCGATCACCTGCAGCGCGTCCTCGCGGCCGCGCCAGCCCCGGATCTCGACCAGCTTCTGTTCGAGGTCCTTGTAGATCGCGAAGAAGTGCGCGATCTCGTCGAGCAGGTGGGAGGGCACGTCGTCGATCGTGTGGAGGTTGCGCCAGCGCGGATCCATGTCGGCCACGGCGAGGATCTTCTCGTCCACGCCCTTGTCGTCGGACATGTCCAGCATCCCGAGCACCCGCGCCCGGATGGTGCACCCCGGGAAGGTCGGCTCACCGAGGATGACGACCGCATCGAGGTGGTCGGTGTCGAGCGCGAGCGTCTCGGGGATGAAGCCGTAGTCCCCCGGGTAGCGCACCGCCGTGAACAGCATGCGGTCGAGCTCGAGGGCCTGACGTTCGAAGTTCCACTCGTACTTGTTGCGCGACCCCATCGGCACCTCGACGAACA
>CAYSTY010000216.1:0-4592 GCA_964433685.1 uncultured Actinomycetota bacterium
ACGTCCCCTACGGCGACTGGCTCCAGGGCGCCCAGGGTGAGGACGTGGTCGCCGGGACCCGCCACGTGCTCCCGCTGGCCAGCCTCGACGACAGCTTCCCGGCGGCCGCCGAGCAGCTGCGCGGCTACCTGCGCCAGCTCGAGGCGCACACCACCGAGCTGGCCGACACCGAGTTCACCATCGAGGACGACCGGCTGTGGATGCTGCAGACCCGCGTCGGCAAGCGCTCCGCCGCCGCGGCCGTCCGCATCGCGGTGGACATGGTCGACGAGGGGCTGATCAGCGCACGTGAGGCGCTGTCGCGGGTGTCCGCCGACCAGCTCGAACAGCTGCTGCACCCCCGCTTCGCCGAGGAACCGGACACCCCGCTCACCACCGGCGCCGGGGCCTCGCCCGGCGCCGCCAGCGGTGTCGTCGTCGTGACCGCTGCGGAGGCGGTCCGCCGCACGGAGGCGGGCGAGGACGTCATCCTGGTGCGCCCGGAGACCTCGCCCGACGACCTCGACGGCATGGTCGCCTCGAAGGGGATGATCACCGCTCGCGGTGGGCTCGTCAGCCACGCGGCCGTCGTCGCCCGCGGGCTCGGCCGTCCCGCCGTGGTCGGCTGCGCCGGCCTCGAGGTGGACGTGAAGGCCGGTCGCATCCGCGTCGGCGAGGTGACCCTCCACGAGGGCGAGGTGGTCTCCCTCGACGGGTCCGCCGGGCTGGTCGTCGTCGGCGAGGTGCCCCTCATCGAGCCGGAGCCCGACGAGCGGCTCGAGCGCCTGCTCGGCTGGGCCGACCAGGTCCGCACCCTGCACGTCCACGCCAACGCCGACACCGCCGACGAGGTCGCCCGCGCCGTCGCGGCCGGTGCGCAGGGCATCGGCCTGGTCCGCACCGAGCACATGTTCATGGGCGCCCGTCTGCCCCTCGTCCGCGCGGCGCTGCTCGCCGACAGCGACGAGGCGGAGGCGGCGGCCCTGGTCGACCTCGAGGGCCAGCAGCGCGAGGACTTCGTCGCGATCCTGGCGGCCGCCGACGGCCGACCCGTCACGGTCCGGCTGCTCGACCCGCCGGCGCACGAGTTCCTCCCCGACCTCGTGGAGCTGCGCGTCGCGGCGGCCCGCGGCGAGCTCGACGACGACCGCCAGCGGCTGCTGGAAGCGGTCGAACTGCACAGCGAGCACGACCCGATGCTCGGCATCCGCGGGGTCCGGCTCGGCATCATGCGGCCGGCGCTCTACCGGGCCCAGGTCCGGGCGCTGCTCGGCGCGTCGGCCGAGCTGACCGCGGCCGGTGACCCTCCGGCGGTCGAGGTCATGGTGCCGCTGGTCAGCACCTCCGGCGAGCTGCGCTGGTTCGTCGACCTGGTCCGCTCGGTCGCCGACGACATCACGCGGGACACCGGCACCGCGCCCGTGTACAAGCTCGCGACGATGATCGAGACGCCGCGTGCCGCGCTGACGGCGGGCTTCCTCGCCGGCTTCGTCGACGCGTTCTCGTTCGGCACCAACGACCTGACCCAGCTGACCTTCGGGCTGTCGCGCGACGACGTCCAGGCCCGCTTCGTCCCGGTCGCGCTCGAGCAGCACACCCTCGCCAGCGACCCGTTCCGCTCGCTCGACCCGGCCGGTGTCGCCCGGCTGGTCCAGTTGGCGACCGAGGACGGGCGCGCGACCAACCCCGACCTGGTCACCGGCATCTGTGGTGAGCACGGCGGGGACCCCGCGTCGATCGCCATCGCCCACCGCATCGGCCTGTTCCACGTGTCGTGCTCCCCGTCGCGGCTGCCCATCGCGCGGCTGGCTGCCGCGCACGCCGCCCTGGAGATGGACGACGCCGCCCCGGCTGCCTCCAGCTGAGCGCCCGCTGCCGGGGCCGCCGGTCCCCGGGCGCCGCCCCGACCGCTCGCGGGTGCGCGGTCGCGCACGGACGAACGCCTAGCGTGTCCGGGGTGGAACGCAGCGTGTTGCGGGGCCTGGCGGCCTTCCGCTGGGCAGCCTGGGTGTGGATGGCGACGGTGCTCGCCCTGGCCCGGGCCGCCCTCGTGCGTCCGGAGGTCGCCCTCGCCCTCGTGGCAGCCGCGCTGCTGGTGACGGTCTGGACCACCCGGCACGTGGTGCGGACCCCCGGCCGCCCCCTCGGTCCGGCCGTCGTCGGTGTCGAGGTGGTGGTGGCGCTCGGGCTGCAGTTCGCCGACGGCTTCGTCTACCGGGCGCCGCACGTGTTCACCACGCAGCAGCCGCTCGGGGTGGCGTGGCCGATCGCGGCCGCGATGTCGGCCGGCGTCGGCTTCGGGCCGATGGTGGGCAGCGCCGTCGGCGTGGCCCTCGGGGTCGCGCGCGGCGCGTCGTCGGCGTTGGCCGTGCACGACGCTCCGGTGGTCGAGGCGCTGCAGGGTTCGACCCCCGAGCAGGCCCTGTCGGTGGTCACCACGATCGTCCTGTACGCCTCCGCCGGCGGGTTCGCCGGCTACCTCACCCAGTTGATCCGCCGGGCCGAGCACCGCATCACCGCCGCCGAGCGCGACCTCGCCAGCGCCGCGGCGCGCGAGGACATCGCCCGCCGCCTCCACGACGGCGTGCTGCAGACCCTCGCCCTCGTCGAACGGCGCGCCGACGACCCCGCGCTGGCGCAGCTCGCCCGCGTCCAGGAACGTGAGCTGCGCCACTACCTGTTCGCCACCGGCGACGACCGGGTCATCGGCCGGGGGGTGCTCGGCGACGCGCTGCGCGAAGCCGGCGACCGCTTCGAGCTCACCTTCGGCACCCGCGTCGAGGTACTGGTCCCCGACGACGTGCCGGAGCTCGGACCGGCGTCCGTCGAGGCCATCGCCGCGGCGACCGGCGAGGCGCTCACCAACGTCGGACGCCACGCCGGCGCGACGCGCGTGGTGGTGCTGGCCGAACCGGACGACGCCGGCGGGGTGACCGTGAGCGTGCGCGACGACGGCACCGGGTTCGACCCCGCCACCACGCCCGAAGGCGTCGGCCGCTCACGCTCCATCCGCGGTCGCCTCGAGGAGCTCGGCGGGTCGGCGGACTGGCTCACCCGCCCGGGCCGCGGCTGCGAGGTCCGCCTCCACCTGCCCGGCTGACCTCTAGCCTCCCCGTCCCCGTCCCCCGCCCCCTTCCGTCCCCCGCCCCCTTCCGTCCCCCGCCCCCTTCCGTCCCCCGCCCCCGCCCGCCCCTTCCCGCCCGTCCGCCGGAGGCTGTCGTGGTTCCGCCGCAACCGAAGGCCACCTCGCGCCGTCCGCCGGTGCGCGTCGTCCTCGCCGACGATCACCCGATCTGGCGCGACGGCATCCGCGCCGACCTCGGGCCGGGGTTCGAGGTCGTGGGCGAGGCCTCCGACGCCCGCGAGGCCATCGCCGTCATCGGCCGTACCACCCCCGACCTCGTGGTCTGCGACCTGCAGATGCCGAACGGCGGCGGGATCGCGGTCGCGCAGGCGTGCGGCGAGGCGACCCGGATCGTCATCCTCACCGTCTCCGAGCAGGAACGCGACCTCCTCGACGCCGTGGCCGCGGGCGCCGTCGGCTACCTCACCAAGTCCACACCCGGTGACGAGCTGCGTGCCGCGCTCCTGCGTGCCGCCGCCGGCGAGCCGGTGTTCAGCCCGCACCTGGCGATGCTGGTGCTCGGCGAGTTCCGGCGGATGGCCAAGCAGGCGACCGGCACCTCGCCGCTGACCGACCGCGAACGCGAGGTGCTCTCCCTCGTCGCCCGCGGCTACCCCTACAAGGAGGTCGGCGCGCAGCTGTCGATCGCGGCCAAGACCGTCGAGAACCACGTGCGCAACATCCTCGACAAGCTCCACCTCGAACGCCGCCAGGAGCTGGTCCGCTACGCCCTCGAGCACGGCATCGAGTGACCGCCCCGAGGTGACCCACCCGCCGTCGCGAACCCGCGCATCCGCGGGTTCACGCCCGCGGCAGCGCGTCGGCGGCGTTGGGATGGTCCACGGAACCCGCGTATCCGCGGGTTCACGGCCGTGGTGGACGGTCGGCGGCGTTGGGGTGGTCCACGGAACCCGCGCACCCGCGGGTTCGCGTCCGTGGTGGGCGGTCGGTGCTGCATCGAGGTGGCACGCCGCGGGCGGGGCGGGGGAGCGGGCCCTGGGGGGACCCCAGGGGGGCGTGGGGGCTCGACCGGGTGGGCGGCCACGTCGCGACGCGCGAGGTTGGGACCTCCACCGATCCGAGGAGCCGCCGTGGTCCCGCCGACCGCCTGCCTGCCCCCGCCGCCGCCGGACGCCGCCGACCGCCGTCCCGGCCCGCCGCCGCCCCCGTCGGACGCTGCCGACCGGCGTTCCGGCCCCCCGACGTCGGCCGGCCCGAGGCCTCCCGCCGGACCGCCGCCGACGCCGCCGACGCCGCCGACGCCGCCGCCTCCGCCGGCTGCCGCGGTCCGCGGTGACGGGCCGGCACGGGTGACCGCGGCGACGGTCGTGTCCGCGACCGGCGCGTTGCTGTTGCTCGCGGCCGCGGCGACGTTCCTGGCGGTCAGCTGGGACCAGCTCGGCCTCGTCGCGCGCGTCGCCGTGGTCGGCACCGCCACGACCGCAGCGATCGTCGGCGGCGCCCGTCTGCGCCGGACGCTGCCCGCGGT
>CAYSTY010000217.1:0-4572 GCA_964433685.1 uncultured Actinomycetota bacterium
GGCCGAACCCGTTCGACGTCGAGGTAGCGGGACGCACGGGGCGTCCCCTACCCGGAGGGAGACCACCGTGAAGTACATGCTGATCATGCGGTCGAGCGACGCGGCGAACGAGGCGTCGAAGGACGTCGACTTCGAGGCCATCATCGACGCGATGGGCGCCTACAACGAGTCGATGATCAAGGCCGGCGTGCTGCTCGCCGGCGAGGGCTTGTCCCCACCGGACGAGGGGTTCGTGGTCGCGTTCGACGACGAGGAGCCGATCGTCACCGACGGCCCGTACGGCGAGACCCACGAGCTGTTCAACGGGTTCTGGATCATCCAGGCCGCCAGCCGCGAGGAGGCGGTGGCCTGGGCCCGGCGTGCACCGCTCGGTCCGGGCACGAAGCTCGAGGTGCGCCGAGTGACCGACGCGTCGGACTTCGAGGACTTCGCCGACAACGAGTACGTCCAGAAGGAGGCCGGGTGGCGCGAACAGCTCGGCACCGTCTGAGCAGCGGTCGCGAGCCCGGTCATGACCGACATCCGGCGCACGGTCGACGCCGTCTGGCGTTCCGAGAGCGCGCGCATCGTCGCGACGCTGGCTCGGTTCACCGGCGACGTCGGCCTCGCCGAGGACCTCGCGCAGGAGGCGCTGGTCGAGGCGCTGGCGAGCTGGCCCGGGACCGGCGTCCCGGGCAACGCCGGTGCCTGGCTCACGGCCGTCGCCAAGCGGCGTGCGATCGACCACTGGCGCCGCCGCGACCGTCTCGACGAGCGCTACCGGACGTTGGCCAGCCACCTCGAGGAAGCCGGTGAGGACGCCTGGCAGCCCATCGACGACGACGTCCTCGCCCTGGTGTTCGCCGCCTGCCACCCGGTGCTCACCCGGGAGAACCAGGTGGCGTTGACCCTGCGCGTGGTCGGGGGTCTGAGCACCGAGGAGATCGCCCGGCTGCTGCTGGCGAAAGTCACCGCGGTCCAGCAGCGGATCGTCCGGGCGAAACGTGCCCTCGCCGACGCGCAGGTCGAGGTCGTCGTCCCCGAGCCGCACGAGTGGCCGGCGCGCCTCGGTGCGGTGCTCGGCGTGACGTACCTGATCTTCACCGAGGGGTACGCGGCGACCCGGGGCGAGCGGTGGGTCCGACCCGAGCTGGCCGACGAGGCGCTGCGGCTCGGACGGGTGCTGGCGGGGCTGGTCCCGCAGGAGCCGGAGGTGCACGGCCTGGTCGCGTTGATGGAGCTGCAACGCTCGCGGTTCGCCGCCCGGGTCCGCCGCGACGGGACCCCCGTGCTGCTCGCCGACCAGGACCGTTCCCGGTGGGACCGCACCCAGATCGAACGGGGCCGGGCCGCCCTGCGTCACGCCGACGCCCTCGGGCGGGGCCGCGGCCACTACGCCCTGCAGGCGGCGATCGCCGAGTGCCACGCGGTCGCACCGGACGTGGAGGACACCGACTGGGACCGGATCGTGGCCCTCTACGAGGCGCTCGGGCGGCTCAGCCCGAACCCGGTCGTCGCGCTCAACCACGCGGTCGCCGTGTCGATGGCGAGCGGACCTGCCGTCGCGCTGCCGCTCGTCGACGACCTCGCGTTCCGCGGCGTCCTGGGCGGATCGCACCTGCTGCCGAGCGTCCGCGGCGAGCTCCTCGCCCGCCTCGGCCGCACCGAGGAGGCCCGCACCGAGCTGCGTCGCGCGGCGGACCTGGCCGGCAACGAGCGGGAACGCGGGGTCCTGCGCGCGAAGGCCGCCGCGCTGTGAGTGCGTCAGCCGAAGCGGCGTAGACGCAGCGAGTTGGCCACGACGCTGACGCTGGAGAACGCCATCGCCGCACCGGCCAGCATCGGGTCGAGGAACCCGAGGGCCGCGACGGGGATCGCGGCGGTGTTGTAGGCGAACGCCCAGAACAGGTTCTGGCGGATCGTGCGGTGGGTCGCCCGCGACAGCTCGATCGCGGTCGCGACCCCGTCGAGGTCGCCGCGCATCAGCGTCAGGTCCGACGACTCGATGGCGACGTCCGTGCCCGTCCCGATGGCGATACCGAGGTCGGCCTGGACGAGCGCGGGCGCGTCGTTGACGCCGTCGCCGACCATCGCCACCACCTCGCCGGCCGACTGCAACCGTTCGACCTCGGCCTGCTTGTCCTGCGGGAGGACCTCGGCGAGGACGCGGTCGATCCCGACCTCGCCGGCGATGGCCCGGGCGGTGCGCTGGTTGTCGCCGGTGATCATCGCGACCTGCAGCCCGAGGGAGTGCAGCCGTCGGACGGCGGCGGCCGCGCCGGGCTTGACGGTGTCGGCGACGGCGAGGACACCGCGGACGTGACCGTCCCAGCCGACGAGGACGGCCGTGCGTCCGGCCGACTCGAGCCGCGAGGTGGCGGCCTCCAGCTGGTCCGGCAGCGACAGGCCGTGCTCCACCATGAGCGAGCGTCGCCCCACCACCACCTCGACGTCGTCGACCGTGGCACGTACACCGTGACCGGTGAGCGACGCGAAGCCGCGGGTGGGTGGTGTCGCGCCGAGCTCGTTCCGAGCCGCGGTGGCGATGGCCTGGCCGATGGGGTGCTCGGAGTCGGCTTCCACGGCACCGGCGCGTGCGAGCACGACCTCGCGGTCCTCGCCGTCGGCGGTCACGACGTCGGTGAGGGTCATACGACCTTCGGTGAGGGTGCCGGTCTTGTCGAACACGATCGTGTCGATGGTGCGGGTCCGTTCGAGGACCTCCATCGACCGGATCAGGATGCCGAGCTGGGCGCCGCGTCCCGTGCCGGTCATGGTGGCCATGGGGGTGGCGAGACCGAGCGCGCACGGGCAGGCGATGATCAGGACCGCGACCGCGGCGAGCATGGCACGTCCGGGGTCCCCGGTAGCGAGGGTCCACGCCGTGAAGGTCACGACGGCCACGGCGATGACGATCGGGACGAACACCGCGGAGATGCGGTCGGCGAGGCGTTGCAGGTCGGACTTGCCGGCCTGTGCGTCCTCGACCAGCCGGACGATGCGGGCCAACGCGCTGTCGGCCCCGACCGCGGTCGTCCGGATCGTCAGGGCGCCCGCGGTGTTCAGCGTGGCGCCGGCGACGCTGTCGCCGACCGCCTTGTCGACGGGGACGGACTCGCCGGTGAGCATCGACTCGTCGACGGCGGACCCGCCGTCCACGACCACACCGTCGACCGGGACCTTCTCGCCGGGACGGATCTTGACGGTGTCGCCGACCACGACGTCGGCGACGGGGATCATCGTCTCAGCGCCACTGCGGATGACGCGCGCGTCCTTCGCCCCGAGCTCGAGCAGCGACCGGATGGCCCGCCCCGCGTTGCCCTTGGCACGAGCTTCGAGGTAGCGGCCGAGGACGATGAACGCGAGGATGACGACCTGCGCCTCGAAGTACAGCTCGTGGCCACCGGTGGCCAGCTGCCAGGTCGAGAACAGGTACGCGGCCAACGTGCCCATCGCGATGAGCGTGTCCATGTTGGCCGTCAGGTGACGGGCGCGCTTCGCGGCCTCGCGGAGGAACGGCCACCCGATGAGGAACTGGACCGGGGTGGCCACGACGAACTGGGCGGCACGGAGCCACGGGTCCATCATCGCGCGGTCGTGGTAGAGCATGGTCGACAGCAGGAACAGCGCCGGCGGTGTCACGAGGGCCAGTCGCCACCCCCACGCGCGGCGGTGGGCGGCTTCGGTGCGGTCCGCACGTTCGGCCCGTTCGGCGGCGCTCGGACCTGCCGGCCGCTGGTCCGACGCCGTCGCGGCGGACGGGATGTCGTCGACCTCGTAGCCGGCGGCCGCGATCGCGGCCCGCCAGGCGTCGGTGTCGGCGTCGCGCTCGGCGGTGACGTTGGCGACGCCCGTGGCGAAGTTCACCTCAGCGTCGACGACGCCGGGCTGCTTCTGCAGCGCTCGTTGCACCCGCGCCGAGCACGACCCGCAGGTCATGCCGGTGACGTGCAGCTCGTGGCGGACCGGCCCGTCGGTGTCCGGGGTCGGGGCGGGCTCGGGGAGGACGAGCTCGTACCCCGTGCGTTCGACCGCGTCGCGCAGCGCCGCGAGGTCGGCGGCGTCGTCGAGCCGGAGCCGGGCGTTGCCGGTGGCGAAGTTGACCTCGGCGTCGGTGACGCCCGGCTGCTTCGCGAGCGTGCGCTGGACCCGGGCGGCGCACGAGCCGCAGGTCATGCCCTCGACGGGGAGGTCGAGCTGGCGGGTCGAGGTGTCGGTGGCCACGGCGGCCTCCGTTCGTCGGACGTGGGAGCTGGTGTGACCGGGCGTGCGGGCCGGGTCGGGTGGTGCAGCGAGGTGGCGGCTCAGGTCTTGACGAGGCGCGCGATCGCGGCGGTCGCCTCGGCGACCATCTCGCGGGCCTTGGCCTCGTCACCCGCCGCGGCGGCGTTGGTGACGCAGTGCCCGACGTGCTCGTCGAGCAGGCCGATGGCGACGTTCTGCAGGGCGCCGTTGACGGCCGCGATCTGCTGGAGGACGTCGATGCAGTAGACGTCCTCGTCGATCATGCGCTGCAGGCCGCGGACCTGGCCTTCGATGCGTCGCAGGCGCGCCTGGTACTGGTCCTTGGTCATCGTGTAGCCACGCACGTGG
>CAYSTY010000218.1:0-4568 GCA_964433685.1 uncultured Actinomycetota bacterium
CGGCGTCCGAGGTGCGAGGTCCCGATCACGCGGTCCTCGAGGACCAGTCGGGCGGGCTCGCCGACGCGGTGGTCGAGGCGGAGCACGTCACCCGCGGTGAGGGTGGCCAGCGTGCCGGCGTCCATCGGGACGGCACCGAGCTGGACCGACACCTCGGCGGTGGTGCTCAGCAGCGCCGCCCGGTTGGCCGCGAGCACCTCGGGTGCGAGGTCGTCGTCGGGGTTGACGCCCCCGCTGAGGAACCCGTCGAGGTGCGCGAGCAGGGGCGAGACGGGGTAGGCGACGGTGACCAGGCCCTGGCCCGGCAGCTCGCCGCGGATCTCCACCCGGTAGGTCAGCAGCACCAGCAGCTCCCCGGCGCCGTGCAGCTGCACCGGTTGCGGGGTGGTGTCGAAGTGGAGGATCGAGGTCGGCTCGCCCTCGAGGGCGCTCAGCGCGTTGTCGACGGCGGCGACCGCGGGCTCGAGCAGTTCGGCGCGGATGAGGGCGGCTTCGAGGTCGGTCGGACGCCGGACGGGAGGCGCCAGACGCGCGTCGCCCGCACCGCCGAGGACCCGCTCGACGAGCAGCAGCGCCAGGGGCAGGTCGACCTCGAGCAGCGCGACGGTGCCCCCGAGCCGGTCCACGCGCAGCTGGCTGAGGACGGTGGGGGTCGGCAGGGCACGCACGTAGTCGTCGACCGAGCACTGCTCGGTGGCGACGTGCTCGATCTCCAGCGCGGCGTGCGCGTTGCTGCCCCAGGCGGTCCCCAGACGTCGCGCGAACCCGTCGTGGGCAGCCTCGACCATCACGACGGCGTCGCGACCGATCCGGCTCGGACGCCGGAAATCGATGTCGCTCACCGCCGAAGCGGGGACGTCCTCGAGCGTGCGACCCACGCGTGCGCTCTCCGTCAGGTGGCGGGCCGGCCCACGGGTGTGGACCGGACATCGCCACCCGTCGGCACGCGCGACGTGGGCTCAAGCGCCACACGTGTGGCCCGTGAGGCACACGAGGGGTCGGGTCGAGCGTCAGGTCACTGCACGAGCAGCTCGGTGAGCACCACCCGGAGCACCTCGCCGTCGGGCCAGATCCGCCGGGCGTGGGCGGTGAGGTTGGTCCGCAGCTGGTCGGACCCCGCCGCCGAACGCAGCAGGTCGGCGTCCATCGCGGCCACCTCCTGCAGCAGCGCGTCCTGCAGGAGCGCCGCGCGGGCGGTGATGACGGTCTCGTCGGCACCCTCGACGAGGACCAGCCCGAGCGCGACGCGGGCGTGGTGGAGCGCAGCCGTCCCGGTCGTGGTCGTCTGCGGCTCGAGCGAGACGATGACGCCTTCGACGACCTCGCCCGCCTCGGCCTCACCGCTCGGGGCGAGGACGAAGAACCACACCGCCGCGGCGACCGCGAGCAGCAGCGGCAGCCCGATCAGCAGCAGCTTCTTGCGGCTCCTGCCCGGTGGGGCGTCCGTACCCGGCGCGGCGGGGGCGGGTGCGATGGTGGCGCTCATCCGACGATCTCCGTGGTGACGTCGTCGCGCAGGACCACGAAGTCCACGCGTCGGTTCCGTGCCCGGCTCGACGAGCCGGTGTTCTCGACCAACGGGCGGAACTCGCCGTAACCGACGGCGCCGACGCGTTCCGCGGGGAAGCGGTGGCGGTCGATCATCCGGCTGAGCACGGCGACGGCCCGGTCGGTGGACAGGTTCCAGTTGGTGTAGGAGCCGCGGCGCAGCGGCAGGTCGTCGGTGTGACCCTCGACGAGCACGTCGTTGTCGTAGCCCTGGAGGGTGGCGGTCACCACCTCGATGACCGTCGCGCCGACGCTGCTGATGTCGGTCGACCCGAGCGCGAACAGGACGTCGTCGCTGGCGACCGAGACCACGAGGCCCCGGTCCTCACGACGTTGTTCGACCAGGTCCTGCAGGCCGGCCTCGGTGAGCGCGGCGTCGAGCGCGGCCTGGACCTCGTCGAGGGTGTCCATCGCGTCCTCGGCGGCGGCCGCGGCGTCCAGCTGTTCCTCGCTGATCTCGGGGACGAGCTGCTCCTCGGACACGATGTCGGGCGAGGGCTCCTCGGTCAGGCCGGAGTACTCCGGCAGGAGGCCCTCCCCCGCCTCGTTGCCGAACGGGACCGCGAGGCCCGACACGAACGCCTTGAACTTGGCGACGTCGACCGAGCTCATCGCGTACAGCAGCACGAAGAAGCACATCAGCAGCGTGACCATGTCCCCGTAGGTGGTCAGCCACGCATCGCCGCCACCGTCGTCACCGCCGCCGCGGCGGGCCCGTCGCGCAGCCATCAGGCGGCCTCCGCCGCGGTGTTGAGCCGCTCGGTGGCGCCGAGGCGCTCCGAGGGCGGCAGGTAGGACTCGAGGCGCTCGATGAGGGCGCGCGGACTGGCACCACGACGGATGGTCAGGATGCCGTCGAGGGTGACCTCCATCGCCGCCAGCTCGATGGTGTTGAGCCGCTCGAGCCGGTTGGCGATCGGGGCGTAGACGAGGTTGGCGAACAGCACGCCGTAGAGCGTGGTCAGCAGGGCCATGGCCATGCCCTTGCCGAGCTGCGAGGGGTCGGAGAGGTTGCCGAGCATGTTGATCAGGCCGATGACCGTGCCGACCATGCCGAAGGTCGGCGAGTACCCGGCGAGGGTCTTGAAGAACCCGATGGCGTTGCGGTGACGGTCGTCGGTCGCGGCCAGCTCGATCTCGAGGGTCTCGCGCACGACCTCCTCGTCGGCGCCGTCGACCAGCAGCTGGATGCCGAGGGTGATGTAGCGGTCCTCGAGCGCCTCCATCTTCGCCTCGAGGGCGAGCATGCCGTCGCGTCGGGCGGTGTCGGCCAGGCGCGCCAGGCTCGTGATGGTCTCGGCCACGTCGGGGACGTCGGCCTTGATGGCGCTCATCGCCGACTTCGGCAGGCTCGACAGCTCGGAGGTGCGGTAGGCCATGATCGAGGCGCCGATGGCGCCGAAGACCACCAGCATCGCCGACGACGGCCCGACGAGCGGACCGAGCGAGTTGCCGTCCATGAGGGTCGAGACGACGATCGCGATCAGCGAGACCAGGAGGCCACCGAGGAAGAGGGGGTCCATCGGCTAGACCTCGTCCGGGACGACGTGGAGCCCCGGCGTCCCGGATCGCAGCTGATCGGCCGAGACCAGCAGCGACGCGCGGAAGGTCACGACGCGGTCCACGACCGTGGCCGGGTCCTCGTCCACCAGGATCCGTCGGCCGTCGACGAGCACGAGCGCGGTGTCAGGGGTCGACTCGACCGTCTCGATCAGGTCGGCGTTGACGTAGAGAGGCTCGCCACGCAAGCGGTGGACGAGGATCACCGCGCACCTCCGTGTGCTCGGGTAACGAAGGGGGCATCCGTGCGGCCCTTCACCCGCACCGGTCGGCCGACGCACCCGCCACTGAAGCGCAGCGTGCACACGCGCTCACGTTCCGTGACCGGCGTTCAGGGCCGCGGGGTGTAGGTCCGGACCTCGACGAGGCAGGTCACCTCGACCGGGTCGGGCAGGGTCGCCACCGCCCGCGCGAGCTCGTGGGTCGACAGGTGCTGGGCGCTCGGTCCCATCGCGATCACCGCGCGGGCCGCGTCCCGGTCCAGCTGCCAGCGGTCGGCGACGTGCACCACCTCCCCCACCGGCGCCAGGCTGCCGTGGAGGCTGGCCGCGAGCCGCTCCTGCTTGCGTGGATCGACGGTGACGAGGTCGAGCGGTCCGACGAGCTCGGCGAGGTGCCCCGCCCCGGGCGTGGCGACCACCAGCACGCCGTCCGGCCGCAGGACCCGGGCGATCTCCGGCCCGTTGCGCGGCGCGAACAGGGTCAGCACCGCCGCGGCCGCGTCGGTCCGGACGGGTAGCCCGTGCCAGACGTCGGCGACCGCCGCCCCGACGCGCGGGTGGCTGCGGGCCGCGCGCTTGATCGCCGGCTTGGACAGGTCGAGCGCGAGTCCGACGCGGCGGTCGTCGGCCGCGACGGCTGCGGCGAGGTGGTGCCCCGTCCCGGCACCGATGTCCACGACCACGTCCGGGTCGCCGTGACCGCGCAGGTGGTCGCCGAGCGCGGTGACCACGGCCTCGGTCAGCCGATCGAACCGTCCGCTGCCGAGCACCTGCTCGCGCGCCGCGACCATCGCCACGTCGTCCCCGGTCCCGGGGTCACGACCGCCGAGCAGGTTCACGTACCCCTGCCTCGCGAGGTCGAAGCGGTGCCCCGCCGGGCACGACAGCGTGCGGTCGTCGACGTGCAGTCCGTCCCCGTCGTGCGGGCAGGCCAGCGCCGCGACGACCTGCTCGTGCACCGCTGCCTCCGTGTGTCCGTCCCCCTCGGCGAGCGACGCTACTGCCCGAGGGAGGACCGGCCGACGTGCGCGGACGGCCGGCCCCCGTCGGGGACCGGCCGTCCGTCACCACACCCCTCACCCGCATCCATGCTCGGAGGGGGGATCTATCAGCGCTTGAGGTTCACCAGCTCCTGGAGCAGCTCATCCGAGGTGGAGATGGTCCGCGCGTTGGCCTGGAACCCGCGCTGGGCGAGGATCAGGTTGGTGAACTCCTGCCCGAGGTCGACGTTCGACATCT
>CAYSTY010000219.1:0-4564 GCA_964433685.1 uncultured Actinomycetota bacterium
CCACGCCCTCCTGGATGCGGGCGCCGCCGGAGTCGTTGAGGCCGATGACGGGGATCCCCATCCGCTCGGCGAGGTCCATGATCTTGACGACCTTCTCGGCGAACACCTCACCGAGCGAGCCGCCGAAGGCCGTGAAGTCCTGGCTGAACACCGCGACCCGGCGGCCGTCGATGGTGCCGTGGCCGGTGACCACGCCGTCGCCGAGGATCTTCTTGTCCTCGAGCCCGAACCCGGTGGCGCGGTGGACCGCGAAGGCGTCGGTCTCGACGAACGACCCCTCGTCGAGCAGCAGGTCGACCCGCTCGCGGGCGGTCAGCTTGCCGCGATCGTGCTGCTTGGCGATCGCGTCCTCGCCACCGCCGGCGGCGTGCTCGTCACGGCGGCGGTCGAGTTCGGCGAGCTTGTCCTTCGTGGTCTCGGCCACGGGGCACCTCTCGATCGGGAAGCATGCGGCGGGGAGCGGCGGTGGGGGAGCGTCGCCGCCGTGGCGGCCGTGCGGCGCCGGGCGACGGACGGAGCCTAGCCTCGGGCCCCCCGCCGCCCCCCAGCCGACCTGACCGGTCCGCCGACCCTCCACCACGGGCCACCGGCCCGTCCACCGCCCGCCCGCGCGCCGATCCCCGTCGCGGGCCACCACCACGGAAGCGACCATGGGCACCCTCGACCGACACCCCCGCATCGCCGCCATGCTCGGCGGTCCGCTCGGCTGGCACACCCTGCGTCACGAGCCATCGGTGACCTCGACCAGCGACCTCGTCCTCGCCGCGGCGCGGGCGGGCAGCCCACCGGGTCTGGTGGTCGTCGCCGACCACCAGAGCGCGGGTCGCGGACGTCAGGGCCGACCGTGGCAGGACGCGAGCGCCGATGGTCGGGTCCGCTCGCTGACCGCGTCCGTCCTGGTGGACCTACCGACCGCCAACGCCGGCCTCGTCCCGCTGGCTGCGGGGCTCGCGGCGGCCGATGCGTTGCGACGCGCCGGTGTGTCACCACTGCTCAAGTGGCCGAACGACGTGCTGCTCGGTGTGCCGGGTGGCGGGGCGGCCAAGGCGGCCGGGATCCTGGTCGAGCGTCACACCGTCGGTCGCGAGGCAGGTCGGCAGGGCCGTGAGGTGCTCATCGTCGGGGTGGGCATCGACCTCGACTGGCGCGACCTGCCGCGCGACGGCGAGGCAGCCGGCTGGACCTCGGTCGCCGAAGCCAGCGGCAGCGACATCGACCGGGGGGACGTGCTGGCCGACCTGCTCCGTGGCCTCGCGGTCTGGTCGCGCTCGGTCCCGAACGACCCGCTCCGGCTCCTGATGGCCTACCGGGACGCGTGCGCGACCATCGGCAGCGCCGTCCGGGTCACCTTCCCCGACGGTGAGGTGCTCGAGGGCGAGGCGGTCGACCTCGACCGTGACGGACGGCTGGTCGTGGACTCGGCGGTGACCGGGCAGGTGGCGATCACCGCCGGCGACGTCGAGCACGTCCGGGCGTCGTCCACAGGCTGACGACGACCCGATCGGGCCCCCGGCTCGGACCGCTGCAGGATGCGACCTCCACGGACACGGAGGGACCAGGATGCAGCCACCGAGGTGGGACGATCCGATCGGCAGCGCGATCGCCGAGGCCACCAGGACCGTCGAGCGCGGCCTGCAGGTGCGACCGACCCTGTACGGGTTCGAGGACGGTGAACCCACGGTCCGGGTGCGGGTGGGACTCAGGACGTCGGCCGCCGGTCCGGGGGCGGTCGCCGGTGAGCTGTTGGGACTGGTCGCCCAACTCGACCTCCGCCAGGTGCTGCTGTTCAGCCACGTCCGGACGACCGACAGCGAGGTGGCGGACGAGCACCTCCGCGCGGCGCTGGCGACCTTCGGGATCGTCGTCGAGGTCGGTGAGCGGACGGGGCGGTCGGTGACCACCACGGCGCACCTCATCGACCGTGCGGTGGTCGACGGTGAGGTCCGCTGGGAGGAACCCATCGTCCTCGACGGCGGGCTGTGGGGACCGTCGTTGGCGCGTGCCCTCGACCCCTCGTTCGAGCTCCCGGGTGCACCGTCCGTCGGCACGTGGGGCTACGCGTTGTCGCGGCGCGGCACGGTCGTGGAGGTCGCACCCGGCTGGCGGCACCGCTTCGGCTTCGACCGTGTGCCACCTCGGCTCGTACGGAGCGAGGACCGCTGGCGGGCGCGTCGCCTCGAGCGGATGGCCGGGCAGGACGGGAGGATGTCGGCGTGAAGAGCGACCCGCGCTGGAGCACCCACGAGGCCTGGCTCGCCGACTTCCTCGAGCCACTCGACGCCGACGTCGCAGCGACGGCGCTGGCGGTGTGCTTCTCGGACGAGGAGCCCACCTGGATCGTCGACGCGCGACGGGAACGGGCCCGTGAACCACACGACCCGCTGACCGAGCTGGCGGTCACCGTCGCGGAGATCGCGCCCGAGGCCGCCGTGATCGCGACGCCGGTGAGGATGCGCGACACGACCAACGGCGACCTCGTCGCCCGCGTGTGGGCGCTCACCACGGTCGTCCGGCGGCGGGGAGGGGTCGACCTGCGTGTCCGCACCCTGCCGGTCGGTGGGGCCGGTGCCGCCAGCGACCTCGACGTCGAGGACTCGCCCGTGGCCAGCGTCCTCGACGACGCGCTCCGCCACCCGCTGGGGGTGGGGTCCGTGCACGCGCTGTACGCCGCGGCCGGCTGGGGTCACGAGCTCTACGCGGTCGCGGCGGACGGAGGCCACGCCCGCGCCGATGCGGACGACCAGGCTGCTCTCCCCGCACGACCCCGCGACGCGGACGCCACCCGTGCGGCGGAAGCGGCACGTCACCGCCTCGCGCGGCACGCCCGCGACCTCGCCGCCCGGCACCGGCCCACCGACGGCTGGCAGCAGGGGCGGCGTCGGCCCGCGGTGCACAGCGACACCCCCGACGGTTGGCAGGCCGCCTGCCCCGTGTGACCCGGTGGGCGCGTACCACCCGCGTCGGTCGGTCGTGCGCGGCGCCGGTTACGCTCCGTCGACCGTCGCTCGGGAGGGAGCTGCAGGTGATCTCGTACGCGCTCGATCCGGAGCAGGAGGAGTTCCGCAAGGTCGTCGCGCACTTCGCCGACACCGTCGTCGCGCCCGCCGCGGACGCGTTCAACGCCGAGGGCCGCTTCCCGGTGGAGATCGTGCGGCAGATGGGGGAGATGGGCCTGTTCGGCCTCATCTTCCCCGAGGAGTACGGCGGCGTCGGTGGCGACTACCTCACCTTCTGCCTCGCGCTCGAGGAGCTCGGCCGCGTCGACCAGTCCGTCGCGATCACCCTCGAGGCCGGGGTCGGTCTCGGCGCCGCGCCGATCTTCGAGTTCGGGACCGAGCAGCAGAAGCAGCGCTGGCTCCCCGAGCTCGCCCGCGGCGAGCGGCTCGGCGGTTTCGGCCTCACCGAGACCGGTGGCGGCTCCGACGTGTTCGGCGCGACCCGGACCCGTGCGGTCCAGGACGGCGACGAGTGGGTGATCGACGGCACCAAGCAGTTCATCACCAACTCCGGCACCGAGATGACCTCCATCGTCACGGTCACCGCCATGACGGCGCCGGGGGAGATGACCGCCATCGTCGTCCCGGTCGACACCCCCGGCTTCTCGTTCGCGCCGCCCTACCGCAAGGTCGGCTGGCACGCGTCCGACACCCGCGAGCTCACCCTCGACGGCGTCCGGGTCCCGCTCGACCACCAGCTCGGCGAACGCGGTGCGGGCTTCCGCCAGTTCCTCAAGACCCTCGACGACGGTCGCATCGCGATCTCGGCGTTGGCCGTCGGCATGATCCAGGGCTGCGTCGAGGAGTGCGTGCGCTACAGCCGGGAACGCGAGGCGTTCGGCAAGCCCATCGCCGCGAACCAGGCCATCGCCTTCAAGATCGCCGACCTCGAGGTCGCCGCCCAGACCGCCCGGCACATGTACCGCTACGCCTGCTGGCGAAAGCTCGAAGGGCTGCCCTACAAGCGTGAGGCGTCCATCGCCAAGCTGTTCTCCTCCGAGCAGGCCGTCACCGCGGCCCGCGATGCGACCCAGATCTTCGGCGGCATGGGGTTCACCACCGAGACCCGTGTCGGACGCTTCTACCAGGACGCCAAGATCCTCGAGATCGGTGAGGGCACCAGCGAGGTCCAGCGGCTGCTGATCGCCCGCGACCTCGGGCTCTGACTCTGGTCGACCTCCGGTCGCTGCACAGGCGGCGTGGGTCGGGTCGTCGCGGGCGGTCGTACCCTCGTGGGTGCCCGTCCCCTGGAGCCGCCGTGGCCGACCGTTACACCTCACGCATCGCGCTCGTGCTCGACGCGCCGCTCGACGACCTCGCCGACGTCGTCGCCGCCGCCGGGCGCAGCAAGGACATCGACCGCGGCGCACCCGTGCGCGGCTCGGACGGCGCCGCCTTCGAGGTCCACTGGGGCGGACGGATGCAGAAGGCCGTCGTGCGGGCGCTCGCGGACGAGGACGGCGCCCCGCTGCTCCGCGTCGAGGCGTACGTCGGCTCCGAGGGGCTGGTCGAGGGGATGCGTCGCCAGGCGCTGCTGCTGCAGGGGCTCGCGCGTCAGCTCCGCGGAC
>CAYSTY010000220.1:0-1734 GCA_964433685.1 uncultured Actinomycetota bacterium
TCTACCACCACGTCCGCGGCAAGGAAGCGCTGCTGGCGATGGCGCTCGACACCGCCCTGGACGCCCTGTTCGCGGTCGTGGACGAAGCGGTGGCGACCCCGGGTCCGGCCCGGGACCGTCTCGAGCTGGTGCTGCGCCGCAGCGTCGAGGTGCTGGACGCCGAGCTGCCGTCGGTCACCTTGCTGTTGCGGGTCCGCGGCAACACCCGCACCGAGGTGGCGGCGCTCGAACGTCGCCGGGAGCTCGACCGGCGGGTCAGCGACCTGGTCGGTCAGGCCATCGCAGAGGGCGACCTCCGCGACGACCTCGACCCGGGTCTGGTGACCCGGCTCGTGTTCGGCGCCGTCAACTCCCTCGTCGAGTGGTACCGCCCCGACCGGGGCGCGTCCGCCGACGAGGTCGCCGACACCCTCGTCGAGGTGGTCATGCGCGGACTGGACCGCCGGTGACCGCCGCGGTCGCACCCCGGGACGCCCGTGCGGGGGCGGGGCGGCTGCTGCTCGGCGGCTACCTCGTCGCGTCGGTGCTGAACGTCGTCGGACAGCTCGCCGACGCGGGGTGGCTCACGACGGTGACCAAGCCCGTGCTGATGCCGCTGCTGGCGGCGTGGGTGGTCGCGGTGGGGCCGCGCACGCGGCTGCTGCGGCTGGTGCTGGTCGGGATCGGGCTGTCGTGGCTCGGTGACCTCGCGCTGATGGGCGACGGGGACGGCTGGTTCCTGGCGGGTCTCGGCGGGTTCGCGCTGGCCCAGGTCGTCTACGTCGTCGCGTTCCTACCGCTGGCGCGGGCCGGCGTGCTCCGGGAACGACCCGCCGTGCTGGCGCCGTACGCGCTCGCATGGGTGGGGCTGGTGGTCCTCCTGCAGCCACGCATCGAGGAGATGTTCCTCCCGGTCGCGGTGTACGGGCTGCTGCTGGTGGGCATGGCGGCGCTGGCCGTCGGGGTGCACCGGTGGGTCGCCGTCGGGGCGGTGCTGTTCGTGATCTCCGACGCCGCGATCGCGCTGGACTCGCTGGCGGGGCTCGAGCTGCCCGCGTCCGGGGCGATCGTGATGGGCACCTACACCGCCGCCCAGGGGCTGATCGCGACCGGCTGCGTGCGCCGCGAACGCGAGCCGGCCGACGCGCCGCCACGGCGGCGGGCCGACGCTCGCTGACCCGCTGACCCGCTGACCCGCCGCCTGCCGGTCAGTCCGGCGCGCGGGTGGTGCGGCTGCGTCCGCGGAACTCGGCGACCAGCGCGGTGTCGGGTTCCACGCGCCGTACCGTCACGTCGGTGATGCCGCTGCGACCGAAGCTGGCACGTTCGATCGCTTCGGCCTCGAGCAGATCGCCCTCGTGTGCCGCGGCGATGAAGTCGATGTCCGCGCCCGCCGCGACGGTCGTGGTCCGACCGCTGTTGCAGGCGCACGCGAAAGCGGTGTCCGCCAGCGTGAAGAGCAGCCCGCCGTGGACGATGTGGTGGCCGTTCAAGTGGCGTGGCGTCACCCGCAACCGGAGCCGTGCGTAGCCGCGCCGGATCTCCGCCACCTCGATGCCGAGGTCCCGCGACGCCCGGTCGACGGCCATCATGGACACGGCCGGATCGGACGCGTCGCCGTCCACGGCGGCAGGGAGCGGCGCGGGGTCGCGGTCGCTCACCGGGCCCTCACGGCGTGCTCACCGGTGGGCCGAGGTGCTTGAACGCCTCGAACGGTTGCTGGCACCCCGCGCAGAACCGCAGGTCCCGGCACGG
>CAYSTY010000220.1:1834-4559 GCA_964433685.1 uncultured Actinomycetota bacterium
GGTCGCGGCGGTCGCGGTGACGAGGGCCAGCGGCAGCGTCGGCCGACCGTCGGGTGCGGGCGCACCGGTCGCCCCGCCGGGTGGGGCGATGCCGAACTCGCGCAGGCGGTCACGACCGGTCGCGTCGATTCGGTCCGGCGTCCACGGCGGGTCGTACCGGAAGCGCACCACCACCTCGTCGACACCCGCGACCGCCGAGGCCGCGGCGATGACGTCGCGTTCGATCATCTCGGTGGCGGGACACCCCGCGAAGGTGGGCAGCAGGTCGACGTGCACCCGCCCACCGTCGACGCGCAGGGCGTGGACCATCCCGAGCATGCCGATGGTGACCGGGGGCAGCTCGGGGTCGGGAACGGCCTCGATCGCGCGCCGGACCGCAGCGGCGGACGGTCGCTCGCCTCCCAGGGCGGTACGCACCACCTCGGCGTCGTGGTCGGATCCCGAGGTCACCACCGTGCCCCCGGGTGGGCGCGGTACAGCGCGGTCATCTCCGGCCAGACGTCGTCGGTGAAGTCGGGGCTGTGGCGGCCGTCGCGACCACCGGAGGCGGCCGGCGGGACGGCCGTGGGCAACAGGTCGGCGAGGTCCGCCGCGGCGAGCGTCGGTGCGAGACCCTCGAGCCACCGCTCCCCGAGAGCCGCGTGTCCGACCGGCAGGAGGCCGGCTTCGGTCGCCTCGGCCTCGGCGGGGAAGGGTTCGGCGAGGCCGAGGGCCTCGGGCAGCTCGGTGGCGAGGGCCGTACGGAACCGTTCCCGGGCCTCGTCCGAGGTGGTGGTCAGCCGGGTGAACCACAGCTCGGCGTGCTCGTGGTGGTAGCGCTCCTCGAAGCGGAGCTTGGTCGCCACGGCGGCGACGTCCGGGTCGCTGCTGGCCGTGAGCGCGTCCAACCGCAGCGCGTCGAACCGCTCGTAGGCCCAGTGCCGCGCCAGGGTGGCGGCGAAGTCCCGCGGCGGCCGCTCACAGACGATCGCGTGCCGGTAGGCGTCGGGCTGGCGGCCGAGGCCGAGCGCGTCGACCGCGGTCCGCTGGGCGTCGCCGGTGACCTCGAGCCCGATCAGCACCTGGTACCAGACGTCGGCGTGGTTGATCTCGTCCTGGGCGATGGTGGAGAACGCGAGGTCCTCCTCCAGGGACGGGGCGACGCCGGTCCAGTGGGACGCGCGGTGACCGAAGACCAGCTCGTCGTCGGCGAGCACGAGCAGCAGCTGCGCGCGCGCACCCGTCAGGTCGATCGGCGTGGTGGTGGCGGTCACGTGCCCGCCCCCGAGCGGGGGCTCGGACGGTCGCGGACGGCACCGAGGCCGCGCGCGTCCGCCGCGGCGCGTGCCGCCTCCCGCTTCGCGCGGAAGCCCGAGTAGCCGGCCTGCTGGCGGTAGCTGTCGTCGACCTGACGTTCGAGCAGCGTCGGGTCGGCCAACCGGTGGATGTCGTCGGTCGCGACGACCGCGAAGTCGACGCCCTCGCGGTGGCGGAAGTGGGTCTCGCGGGCGAGCAGCAGCGCGGCGTCCGGGTCGGCGGCGTGGATGGTGCCCACGTGCGTCAACGGGTCGTCGAACTTGCGGCGACCGAACACCTCGAAGGTGGCCACGCGTGCTCCTCTGCGTCGACGGCGGTTCAGGCGGCGGCGGGGACGTGGTCGCCGGTGATGATGTCGTGCACCCACCGGTGGTGGCGGTGCAGCAGCTGGCGGGCGCCGAGCCGCGCCGCGGTCGTCGGCCCGGGTTCACCCTTGACCAGCTGCGCGAGCTCGTCCCAGTCGGGCTCGGTGTAGTGCCAGCGACCCTCGTCGGGGTCGTAGCGCAACGCCGGGTCGGGCAGCTCGATGCCGACGTCCCAGAGCTTGGGTACGTACTGGCCGAGCCACTCCTGCCGCGACTCCTCGTTGGTGCGCGCCTTGATGCCCCACCGGATCGCGGGGTCGTCCTCGCGGGCCACGTCGGTGCCGAAGAAGTGCATGATCGGGGTCCACCAGCGGTCGACCGCCTCCTGCAGCATCGCGAACTGTTCGTCGGTCCCGGACGCGAGCGCGAGCAGGATGTCCTCGCCGTGGCGGTAGTGGAGCGATTCCTCGGCGACCACCCGCTTCATCACCCGGACGTAGGGCGCGTAGGAGGTCTCGAGCAGGGCGCGCTGGGTCACGATCGCGGCGCCGTCGACCAGGAACCCGATGCAGGCCACGTCACCCCAGGAGTGCGTCGGGTAGTGGAAGACGTTGTGGAACTTGCCGCGTCCGGCGATGAGGTCCTCGTACATCTGCCGCCGCGGCTTGCCGAGCGTCTCCGCCACCCGGTAGATGAGGTGGGCGTGCCCGACCTCGTCCTGGACCTTCGCGGCGAGGGAGCGCTTGCGACGCAGGGTCGGTGCCCGGGCGATCCACTCACGTTCGGGGAGGGCGCCCATGATCTCCGAGTTGGCGTGCATCTCGATGAAGCGGATGTTCAGCCGCCGGTAGGCGCTCGGCATCCAGTCGCCCGACTCGACCTTCCCGCCGGCAGCGAGGTGCTCGAGGAACGCAGCCTCGCGCACCGGATCGTCGTTCGCGTCCTGCACCGCAGCTGCCACGCGCCGCTCCTCCCTCCGGACTCCACCGGACCAGGGCTCCCACCCGAACGTTCGGTCGGTAGCGTACGGATCGGCGCTCCACGGTCAAGGCCCGGACGTCCGGCCGCAACCGGTAGCGGTGGGCGTGCTCAGCGGGGGTCTGCGCTACCGGTTGCAGCTGGGG
>CAYSTY010000221.1:0-4529 GCA_964433685.1 uncultured Actinomycetota bacterium
TCGGCGCGGTCGTCCGACGCCGGAGCGCCGATGCCGACCTCGTGCTCGATGCGCTTGCGGACCACGAACGCGCGGCGCTCGAGGTCCATCCCCGACAGCGGGCCGTCCCCGTCGCGGGCGGCGATGAACAGCTGGCGGAAGGTGGGTTCGACGTCGCGGGCCATCGACCCGATGGCGCCGTCGTCGACCGGCACCTCGCGCCAGCCGAGCACGCACAGGCCCTCGTCGGCGACGATCGCGTCGACCGCGGCGGCCGCACGGTCGGCGGCAGCCGGATCCTGGGGCAGGAACGCCATCCCGACCGCGTAGGTGCCGGGCTCGGGGAGCGGGAAGTCACACACCTCGCGGAGGAAGGCGTCCGGCACCTGGACGAGGATGCCGGCCCCGTCACCGACGTTGTCCTCGGCCCCCGTGGCGCCGCGGTGGTCGAGGTTGCACAGCGCCTGGAGGCCCTTGCGGACCATCTCGTGGCTGCGGCGGCCGTGCACGTCGACGACGAACGCGACCCCGCAGGCGTCGTGCTCGAACGCGGGGTCGTACAGACCCTGCGCAGGCGGCGTCGCCGCGAGGGAGAACGCGGACACGGACGATGGCGTACGCACAGGCGCCCCCAACCGGTAGAAGACACGGAGTCGAGACGGTGGGGCGCCAGTGACCCACCACGGCGGGGAACCCTACCGGGCGCGCCGGGGTGCCCACGAACGATCGGGTCACCGTCCTACCGCGGCCCCCTGCGATGGCGTGTCGGTAGCGTCGGACACCGGTCGAGCGCGGGTGGCGGCGATGGGTGTGGACGTGGACCTGGATGTGGTGCAGCGGCTGGAAGCGGCGCGGGACGAGTTCGAGCCGGCGGGCATCTACCTCGACAGCGCCACGATGGGCCTCCCGCCGCGCCGAACGGTGGCGGCGCTGACCGCCTCGATCGAGGGGTGGCGACTCGGCACCGTGGACGCGCGCGGGTACGACGCGGCCGTCGACGACAGCCGCCGCGACTACGCCCACCTGGTGGGCGTCGACCCGTCGTGGGTCGCGGTCGGCTCGCAGGTCTCGGTCTTCGTCGGGCAGGTCGCGGCGTCGCTGCCCGCCGGCAGCGAGGTCCTGACCGCGGCCGACGACTTCACCAGCGTCCTGTTCCCCTTCCTCGCGCAGGCGCGCAACGGGGTCCGGGTGCGTGAGGTCCCGCTGGAGGCGCTCGCGGACGAGGTCACCACCGCGACGTCGTTGGTGGCGGTGTCCGCCGTGCAGTCGGCCGACGGGCGGATCGTCGACCTCGACGCGCTCGTGGCCGCGTGCGAGCGGACCGGCACACGGACGTTGATCGACACCACCCAGGCGACGGGGTGGTTGCCCATCGATGCCGCTCGTTTCTCGTACACGACCGGTGGTGGCTACAAGTGGCTGCTCGGTCCGCGTGGGACGGCGTTCCTGACGGTCCGCCCGGAGCTGCTCGACGACCTCGTGCCCGTGACCGCGAGCTGGTACGCGGGCGAGGACCGCTGGTCGAGCATCTACGGCGCGCCGTTGCGCTTGGCGGCCACGGCGCGCCGGTTCGACGTCTCGCCCGCGTGGCACTCGTGGGTGGGGCAGGCGACCTCGTTGGCGCTCCTGCGGGAGGTCGGTGTGCCGGCCCTGCACGCGCACGCCACCGGTCTGGCCGCGAGCTTCAGGGACGCGGTCGACCTGCCCGCGAGCGGCCGGGCCGTGGGGTCGGCGATCGTGTCGGTGGCGACCGACGATCAGGTGCCGGCGCTGCTCGCCGAGCACGGCATCCGGGCCGCGACCCGGGCCGGCCGGCTGCGACTGTCGTTCCACCTCGCCAACGGACCACAGGACGTCGACCGGGCCGCGGCCGTGCTCGCGGGTCATCTCGCGCCCTGATCCGCGGCCACGGTGACGCGGCCCCGGGCGAGGTCTAGGTTGCCGGTGCCCGTCCCAGGAGGAGCCGCGTGGCCGCCATCGCCCGACCGTCCGTCGTCGCGCTCGACTGTCCCGATCCGCGGACGCTCGCCGAGTTCTACAGCCAGCTGAGCGGCTGGCCCGTGATCGGCGACGGGCGCGACGACTGGGTCGAGCTCGACAGCGGCGGGGGTGTCACCCTCGCCTTCCAGCTGGCGCCGGACCACGTGCCGCCACGCTGGCCGAGCGACGACCGGCCCCAGCAGGCGCACCTCGACTTCGACGTCCCCGACCTCGATGCGGGTGAGGAGAAGGTGCTGGCCATCGGCGCGCGGAAGGCCGAGCACCAGCCGGGCGAGACCTTCCGGGTCTACCTCGACCCGGCCGGCCACCCGTTCTGCCTCGTGCTGAACGAGCGGGTCGACCTCAACGCGTCCTGACCCGGACGTCCCGGGTCAGACGTCCCGGGGTTCGTCCTCGTCGAGGTCCACCGGCAGACCCTGCTCGATGACGTCGGGGCTGATCGGCCCGTCGGTCGGTACCTCGGCCCACGGGTCGTCACCGTCCCCGACGACCTCCTGACGCTGCTCGATCTCGTCCGCGGTCAGCGGACGGTCGACGTCGCCCGGGTCCAGGTCGTCGACCTCGTAGGTGCCGTCGACGCGCTGGCGTTGTTCGAGCACATCGGGGTTCGTCTCGGACGCGTCCGGTGCGTCCGACGGTCGCGTGGCCACGGCAGCCTCCCGGTTCGTTGGGGTCCCCAGCCGACCGCCTCCGGCCGGTGTCGGCGAGCTCCTCCGACGTCCGACCGGACACCGCCGACCACGCCGATGAGTCCGCGGCACCGGGCAGGTCCTCCTCCGGAGCGTCGGGAGGACGTAGGTTGTCGCGCATGGCGAGCGGGAAGAAGTCGGAGGGCGTGACCGTCGAACTCGGCGGTCGCGAGGTCGCCGTGTCGAGCCCTGACAAGGTGTTCTTCGGCGAGCGCGGTGAGACCAAGCTCGACCTCATCCGCTACTACGAGGCGGTCGGAGGTCCGCTGCTGGACGCGATGGGCGGTCGGCCCGTGCTGCTGGAGCGCTACCCGAACGGTGCAGGAGGCAGCTCGTTCTTCCAGAAACGGGTCCCGAAGAACGCACCGGACTGGCTCACCACCACCGTCGTCGGGACGGTCAACGGCACGTTCTCCGACGCGCTCGTGGCGGCCGACGTCGCCCACGTGGCGTGGGCGGTCAACCTCGGCTGCCTCGGCTTCCACGTGTGGGCGCAGACCGCCGCCGACCCCGACCACGCCGACGAGCTGCGCCTCGACCTCGATCCGCAGCCCGGCACCGACTTCGACACCGCCCGCGAGGCCGCGAAGGAGCTGCGCACGTTGCTCGAGGAGGTCGGTCTCACCGGCTACCCGAAGACCACCGGCAAGCGTGGCATCCACGTCTACCTGCGGCTCGAACCACGGTGGGACCACTACCAGGTGCGCTCGGCCGCGGTCGCCGTGGCCCGCGAGCTCGAACGGCGTCGACCCGACCTGCTCACCGCCGCGTGGTGGAAGGAGGAGCGGGGCGAGCGCATCTTCGTCGACTACAACCAGAACGCGCCGCACAAGACCGTCTTCGGTGCCTGGTGCGTCCGCCCCCGTCCCGGGGCGCAGGTGTCCACGCCGTTCGCCTGGGACGAGCTCGACGAGGTCCACCCCGACGAGCTCACCATCGCGACCGTCCCGGACCGCGTCGCCGCCGAGGGCGACCCGTGGGCGGAGATGTACGCGTCGCCGCAGTCGCTCGAACCGCTCCTCGCGATGCACGAACGCGACCGGGAGAACGGACTGCACGACGCTCCGTGGCCGCCGGTCTACCCCAAGATGCCCGACGAGCCGCCGCGGGTCGCGCCGAGCCGGGCGAGACAGCCCGACGAGGGCTGACCGACGCCGGTCGGTCAGGAGCCGCTGGCGACGACGGACCGTTCCAGCACGGCGACGAGTTCGTCGTGGTCGGCCGGGGTGATCGACTGGTCGAGATCCACCGGCCGGTCGTCGAGACGGAGCCGCAGCAGCCCGCGGGTGATCGCTTCCTCCGCGGCCGCGATCAACCGCTGCGCATCGAGCGGGCGGGGCTCGTGCATGCGGAACCCGTCGCTGTGGCGGACCGCGTCCGCCGGCTGCACGAGCCCGCGGAACACCGGGCCGGGAGCGGCGTTGTACGCCGCCACCTCGCCGTTGATACGGGTACGGACCACGTCGCGGACGCTCACCTCGTCGGGCAGGTCGGTGACCCGGGCACCACCGAGCACGTGCCCGGCCCGACTCTGGTCTCGCATGGTGATCTCGGCCATGGGCACGAGCGTAGGTCACCGACGCTCGCGCGCCGGACGCGTCATCGCGACCGGCCCGAGCCGACCGGTCCGGGCTGGTCAGGCGTCGAGGAGGGCGGCGAGCCGCTCGGCGGGACGCTGCCAGGCCGGGGAACCGGGGTGGGCGACCGCCATGTGGTCGCCCCGCTCGGTGACCAGCTCCACCGCGTCACCGGCGGCGCGTGCCGCCTCGACGTAGGCACGGCTCTGGTCGAGCGGGACGCTGTCGTCGTCCTCACCGTGACCGATGACCACCGGCACGCCGTGGCCGACCCGGCGGACCG
>CAYSTY010000222.1:0-4523 GCA_964433685.1 uncultured Actinomycetota bacterium
TTCGAGGCCAACGCGCACGCGCTGCTCGACCGAGCCGGTGATCGGCCGGTCCGGGTCGCGTCCAAGTCGGTCCGGTGCACCGACCTGCTGCGCCACCTGCAGGCCCTGTCGCGCCGCTTCCAGGGCGTGATGTGCTTCACCATCCCCGAGGCGCTCCACCTCGCCGCCGCCGGGTTCGACGACCTGCTGGTGGCCTACCCCGCCGTCGACCCGTCCCACCTCGCGGCGGCCGCGGCGGCCGTGGACCAGGGACGCGAGCTGGTGCTGACCGTCGACAGCGTCGAACACGTCACCCACCTCGAGCGCCACCTGCCACCCGGGGCGCCGGTGCCGGTCGCGATCGACCTCGACCTGTCGTGGGACCTGCCGGGGCTGCGCTTCGGGGTCCTGCGCTCGCCGACCGACGACGCGGACGCGGCCGCGGTCCTGGCCGCGCGGATCGCCACCTCGACCCGGCTACGGCTCGAGGGCGTGGTCGCCTACGAGGCCCAGGTCGCCGGGGTGGCCGAGCGTGCTCCGGGCCGCTCACGCGCGGAACAGGCGGTGATCGTCGCGCTCAAGCGCCGGTCGCTGGTCCGCGTTGCGCGCCGTCGCGCCGCCGCCGTCGCCGCCATCGAACGCGTCGTCGAGCGGCCGCTGCGCATCGTCAACGCCGGCGGCACCGGCAGCCTCGAGTCGTCGTCGCGCGAGCGGGTCGTGACCGAGGTGACGGCGGGGTCGGGGTTGTTCGCACCCGCCCTGTTCGACCACTACGACGGCTTCCGGCACGAACCGGCCGCCGGGTACGCACTGCCGGTCACCCGCCACCCCGCACCCGGCGTGGTCACCTGCCTCGGCGGCGGCTACATCGCCTCGGGGGCCGTCGGGCCGGACAAGGCGCCGGTGGTGTGGGGACCGGCCGGCGCCGAGCTGACGACGTTGGAGGGAGCCGGGGAGGTGCAGACACCGGTCCGACTGCCCGCCGGCGTCCACCTCGAGCTCGGTGACCCGGTGCTGCTGCGCCACGCCAAGGCCGGCGAGCTGTGCGAGCGCTTCGATCACCTGCTGGCCGTCCGGGGCGACGAGGTCGTGGACGAGCTGGCGACCTACCGCGGTGAAGGCGGCACGTTCCTGTGACCCGACGGCTACCGTCCTCGCAGGTCGCGCGGCCGTGCGGGGGCGCACCGGAGGAGCAGGTGTGGACCACGTCGCCAGCATCCGGGTCGGTCGGTTCCTGAGCCGCGCGGAGGCCGAGGTCGCCCGCGGTCTGCTCGCCAGCAACGACATCGAAGCGGTCGTGCTCGGCGACGACGGTGGCGGCGTCCACCCCGACATCAGCTACGGGTACGGGGGCGTGGCGCTCGGGGTCCACCCCGACGACGTCGCCGCGGCCCGCGAACTGCTCGACGACCTGGCGCCGCCGATCGCGCGCGACACGCTGCGTTCGCCCGGGTGGCGACCGCGCGCCGTCGTCGGCGTGGCCCTGGTGATGATGCTCGTGATGGTGGCGCTCGCGGTGCAGCAGCTCACCCTCGTCCAGCTGCTCTGACCCAGCGCGCGCCGGGTCGACCGACCCGTCCGCGGTCGGACCATCGGCACTGCGCACGGGCACAGCCGTCCCGTAGGTTCACCGCGACGACGAGGAGTCCCCCGTGAACGCTCCCCCACGTCCCGGTGACCTGGTCGCCATCGATGCCGACCGCTGCGTGGCCCTGCTCGGCAGCGCCGGCTACGCGCGGCTCGGGTTCGTCCTCGACGGGGTCCCGAGCGTGCTGCCGGTCAACGTGCTGCTGCACGGCGACGCCATCTACTTCCGCACGGCCACCGGCTCGAAGCTCGCCGCCGCCGCCGCCGCGGGACCGGTCGCCGTGCAGGCCGACGGCGGCGACGATGCCACCCGCGTCGGGTGGAGCGTCCTGGCCCACGGGCACGCGTCGATCGTGACCGACCCGGCCGTGGAGGAGGAGCTGCTCGCGCGCCCGTTCGAGCCGTGGGCCATCCCCGACGACAAGCCGTTCTGGGTGCGCGTCGACGTCGCGTCCATCACCGGTCGGCGGATCGTCCGTCCCTGACCCCTCTGGTCAGGCACAGACCCCGTCGACCCCGGCGTCCAACAGCGGCGCGCAGTCGGTGCCGACCGCCGCCCACCACATCGCCACGATGAGCGTGAGGGTCACCAACAGCGCGACCAGCACCGCCGTCGCCAACCGGCGACGGTGGTCCTCCGCGGTCCGCCCCGCCCGTGCATCCGCGACCTCGGGGTGCACCCGACCGTCTCCCACGTCGTCCTCCGCTCCCGCCCGGGTCCGCGCCTCCCAGCGAACGGTCCCGCACACGCCCGCCACGGTGACGCGGCTGCGGGGCCGCTCCCAGGGCCCTTGGTCCCGATCCGTGCGCGTGCCGGTCCGACCCGACCGGCCGTGGGCGCGTACCCACCGACCGTGCGCCGGACGCCTCGGTCACCGCGCATCTCTGCGCGGTGACCGGACCTTCGTCGGCGGTGCGTGCCACCGTGATCCGCGCCGGGTGCCCGGATCCGGTGCCGGTTCCCGACCGGCGCCGGCCGGACGGCGGTGGTGGTGTCCGACCGGGGCGGCTCCGCTGCCGCAGGGTCGAACCGACACCCCGATCCGTCCCGTACGACCCGTCCTCCACGGACGGTCCCCCGGCGCCGCCCCGAGCGACGTCGCGGCGTCCACCACCGAGGTTCCCGTGAGCGTCAGCGTCAAGGTCCTGGCTTCCCCGCCCGAGCCGCCCGTCCCCGGTACGTCCGATGCGTGGGCCGTGATGGAGGCCCACCTGGCCACCGCGAAGGTCCACGACCTGCTCGACGAGTCGTCGGCCCGGCTGACCCGCCTCGCCAACGAGGTCAGCCTGCCCGACGCGGTCGTCGAACGGCTGCGCGAGACCCTGCGGCTGGTCGAGGCGGGGCGGCAGACCATCGGCCAGGCCCGCCACGAACTGCCCTCCCCCCGCGGTGCCGACCGTGCGGCCCGCACGGGCGCCGGTCGCGCCGCGGCGGCGCGGGACGACGAGGCAGCCGACCGCGAGGCAGCCGACCGCGAGGCAGCAGCGGCCGAACCGGCGTCAGCGGTCGCCGACCCGGCGTAGCAGCGGCATCACCCGCGCGGCATCGAGCACCCGCAGGTGCGGCAGGGGATCGAGCCCGGCCTCGATGACGTGCTCGGTCAGCTGCGTGCGGACGACCGCGAGCAGCTCCTCCACCTGCCACGGCTTGGCGATGAAGTGGTCGAGCCCACCCTGGTTGATGGCACGGATGGTGTCCTGCTGGTCGGCCTGACCGGTCACGAGCACCTTGCGCACCGCGGTGCTGCCCGTGCCGTCACCGAGCTCGACGAGGAAGTCGACCCCGGTGGTCCCCGGGAGGCGGTGGTCGGCGAGCACGAGCGCGAGCCGGTCCCCGTCGTCGGCGATCTCCGCCAGGACCTGCCGGGCGTCCGGGACGTCCTCGGCGAGCTCGATGCGCACCACGTCGGCGAGACCCGCGAGGTCACGTGCGAGCGCCTGCCGGACCTCCGGTTCGTCCTCGAGCACCAGGATGGTCAGCCTCATCGGTCGGCCTCTCGGTCGTCGGGCGGTCCCGCCACCGGCAGGACGACGGTGGCGACGGTGTGCCCGGGGCGGGACTCGAGCGTGATCGTGCCACCGTGGTGGTCGACGATCCGCGAGGCGATCGCGAGCCCGAGCCCGAGCCCGTACCGCACCGTCCCCTGCTTGGTGGTGAACCTCGGTTCGAAGACCTGCGCGAGCACGTCCGGGTCCATGCCCGGCCCGTCGTCGACGATGCGGACCCGCACGTGATCGCGGTCCGGGACGTCGGTGATGACCTCGATGCGACCCTCCCCGCGCAGCGCCTCGGCGGCGTTGACGAGGAGGTTGGTCCACACCTGGTCGAGCTGGCCCGGGTGGCAGCGGATGGTCGGCAACGTGCCGTAACGGCGGTCGACCTCGATGCCGCGTAGCCGGTGGGCGGTGAGCCGCAGGGTGTCCTCGAGCCCGCCGTGCAGCTCCACGTCCTCCTGCGGTTCGAGGTCCGGACGGGCGTAGGCGCGCAGGCTCGCGACCAGCTCCCCGATGCGTCGCGTGGCGACCTCGAGGTTGCGGACCGCCCCGCCGATGCCGGCGGCGGCCTCGACCAGCTCGAGGGCCTCCTCCCCCGCTGCGGCGAGGTCGCGGGCCGCGGCCACGTCGGTGATGCCGAGGTTGCTCAGCCGCTGCGCCACGGCGCGATCGTCGAGCGCCACCTCGAGCTCACGGCGGGCGGCACGGTCCTCGGCGGTGCTGCGCGGCACGCGCGACCGGGCCTCCCGCAAGGTCCGTCGCGCGAGGTCGGCGCGCGGGTGGCCGGCCAGGAGCCGGTCGAGGTCCTCGGCGACGTAGCTCGCGGCCCGCAGCAGCACGGCGGTGGGGTTGTTGAGCTCGTGGGCGACGCCGGCGGCCAGCTCACCGAGGGTCGCGAAGCGTGCCTGTTCGACCAGCTCGAGCCGGGCCTGCTCGAGCTGGTGCAGCGCGTCGCTCAGCCG
>CAYSTY010000223.1:0-4520 GCA_964433685.1 uncultured Actinomycetota bacterium
ATCCCCCCGATCGCGTGCGCGCCTCGGCGGTGACAGGCCGACACGAGCAGCTCGGTGTAGGCGCGCATGAACGGGACGGTCATGGGAACGTCGGCGCGGTCGGGGAGCACGAAGCGGTCGCCGGCCGAGCGGAACACCTTGATGAGGCTGAACAGGTAGTCCCAGCGGCCGGCGTTCAGCCCGGTCACGTGGGGCCGCAGCTCGTGGAGGATCGCCTCGAGCTCGAACGCGGCCGTGATCGTCTCGATCAGCACCGTCACCCGCACCGTGCCGACCGGCAGGTCGAGGTGCTCCTCGATGGCGGTGAGCACGTCGCGCCACAACGCCGCCTCGGCCGCCGACTCGAGCTTGGCGAGGTAGAGGTAGGGGCCGCTGCCGCGTGCGAGCTGCTCGGCCGCGTTGTGCAGCAGGTAGAGCGCGGCGTCGACGATGCTGCCGGACACCGGCTCGCCGTCCACGGCGAGGTGGCGTTCGTCGAGGTGCCAGCCGCGCGGACGCGGGACGATCACGGCCAGCTCGCCCTCCGCGGGCAGGTCGTACACGGCCCCGTCGGCGGTCTCGTGCCGGAGGGTGCGGCGCACGGCTTCCTGCAGGACCACCTGCCCGCCGATGACGTTCTCCCAGTGGGGGGTGTTGGCGTCCTCGAGGTCGGCCAACCACACCCGGGCGCCGCTGCGCAGGGCGTTGACGGCCATCTTCGGTTCGGTCGGTCCGGTGATCTCACAGCGACGGTCGGCGAGGTCGGCCGGTGCCGGCGCGACCCGCCAGTCGGGGTCGGCGGCGATCGCCGCGGCGTGCGGGGGGACCCCCAGGGTGCCGGTGCGGGGAGCCTCGGCGTGCCGGACGGCGCGTGCGGCCAGCAGCTGGCGGCGGCGCGGTTCGAACCGCCGGTGCAGCGCGGCCAGCAGCGCCAGCGCGTCGGGCGTGAGGACGTCGTCGAGCCCGGGGACGGGCGGACCGGTGACGACCGCAGGCGGTTCCGATCCGGTCACGACGGCTCCGTTCCGAGGTGGTCGGGGACCGTACTCGGCCGCGGCGTACGGGGCGGGGACACCGCCGTTCGGTCCGGCCTCACGGTGGGTCACCGGGAGCGGACCGCGGGGTCACCCTCACGGAGGATGGGCGTGCGGACGCGGACCGTCATCGCCGAACGGACGGGGCGGCACCAGCTCGCGGTCCGCTTACGTGGGTCCCCCGCCGGGAGCACCGCCCGACATCGGTGTCCCGCACGACCAAGGAGCGCCAAGTTGATCACCCTGGGAGCCATCCTCCTGATCCTCGGCCTCGTCCTCGACGTCGGCATCCTGTGGACCATCGGGATCGTCCTGCTCGTGGTCGGTGCCATCCTGTTCCTGCTCGGAGCCGCCGGCCGCGCCGTCGGTGGTCGGCGCCACTACTTCTGACCGCCACAGGCACAGCATCGACGATCCCCCGGCCGCGGCCGGGGGATCGCCTTGTCACGTCCGCAACAGCTGCAGGACCGCGTTCTCCTCACGGGTCAGCCAGCGCCGCGCCCGCGCGCCGTGGAACGCCCGACGCAGCGTCCCGTCGCGGTGGGCCTCGACGACGCGCGGGTGGACGTACCCCTCGCGCGCCACGGCCCTGGTGTTGCCGAGCCGCTCGGCGGCCGCGTCGATCGCCGCGACGATCTCGCGGTCGAGCAGCCGGTCGTCGGCTGCCTCGTCGGTGCGGGCACGGGCCAGCGCGTCCAGCGTCGTCGCCGCCTCGATCGTGCCACCCCAGGTGCGGAAGTCCTTGGCGGAGAAGACCCCGCCGGTCACCTCGCGCAGCCACCGGTTGACGTCCCCCGACTCGATCGCGGTGACCTCGCCGTCCTCCTCGAAGCTGAACAGGCACTGCCCGGGCAGCTCCTCGCAGCGGGCCACGGCGCGGGCGAGCCGGCGGTCGGCGACCTCGACCTCGTGCTCGCGGCCACCCTTGCCGGTGAAGCGGAACGTCGCCCGGCCAGCGGTCAGCTCGACGTGGTCGTGGGTCAGCGTGGTGAGCCCGTAGCTGCCGTTCTCGTCGGCGTACGCGACGTTGCCGATCCGGATCAGGGACTCGTCGAGCAGCGCCACCACGGTCGCGAGGACCCGTTCACGGCCGAGGCTGCGGCGGCGCAGCTGGCCGTCCACGTGCTCGCGGATGCTCGGCAGGTGGCCGGCGAAGTCGGCCAGCCGGTGGAACTTGGCCGCGTCGCGGACCTCGCGCCACCGGTCGTGGTAGCGGTACTGCTTGCGGTCGCGGTCGTCGCGCCCCGTGGCCTGCAGGTGACCGTCGGCGTCCCGGCAGATCCACACCTCACCCCACGCCGGTGGCAGGACCAGCGCCTCGATGCGGGCGCGATCGTCCGAGCCGCGCGGCACCGTGGTGCCGTCCGGGTAGCGGTAGGTGAACCCGCGGCCACAACGGTGCCGGGTGATGCCGGGCTCGTCGTCGTGGACGTAGACCAGGCCGGCTGCCTCCGCGGCAGCGTCGGGATCGTCCGGCGGGACGGCCGCGACCGCGGCGGCGATGCTCGGGTCCGCGACCACGCGTGTTGGCTCCGAGGGACGACGGCGTCGGGACGGGCAGGATGTCCGAACCGACCACCCGGCACCCTGGCACCTCGACAGTGGCCGACGCGGTGCGTCGACGATGACCGACGTGGCGCGCGACGCGGTGGCGCCGAGGGTGGCCGATCACGAGGCGGGACGGACCGGGAGGGTGGTGTGACCGAGACGCTGATCGGCGTGGCGCTCGCGTTCGCCTTCGTCAACGGCGTCAACGACGGGGGCGCCCTGCTGGCGGTGGGCCTCGACGTGCGCACCCTCCGGCCCGTGACCTCGCTGGTGCTGCTGACGGTCGCCGTGGCGGTGACCCCGCTGTTGCTCGGCACGGCGGTGGCCACCACCCTCGCGTCCCGGCTGGTGGCCTTCGACGTCCCCGACGGTCCCGTCGTCCTGCTCGTGGCCGTGGCGGTGGCGGTGACCGTGACCTGGGTGCTCGCCGCACGGGGGCTGCCGACGTCGCTGACCCTCGCGGTCGTGGGAGCCATCGCCGGCAGCGGTGTGGGCGCTGGTCTGGAGGTCGCGTGGGAGGGCGTCGCGATCGTGCTGGGGCTCGGTGCGGTGGCGCCCCTCGCCGGGCTCGCAGGCGCGTGGGTCCTGACCCGGCTCGCCGGGTCGTGGCCCTCGAACCGGTCGGTCGAGCGTCGCACGCGACGCTGGCACCTGGTCTCGTTCTTCACCCAGTGCCTCGCCTACGGCGCCAACGACGGGCAGAAGATGCTGGCCGTCCTCGGTGTCGCGGCCGGCACCGCCACGGCGTCGGGCGTCCCCGCGGTGGGGTGGCAACTCGCCGCGGTCAGCGTGGCGTTCCTCCTCGGGTCGATGGTGGGCCTGCCCCGGATCGCCGCGACCCTCAGCGGCGGGGTCGTGGCGGTCCGCTCGCACGAGGCGGTCACGACCCAGCTGGCGTCGGGGACGGTGGTCCTGGTCACCGGTGCGTTGGGCTCACCGGTGTCGATGACCCAGACGATCTCGGGCGGGCTGATCGGGGCCGGGGTCACCCGCGGCTTCGGCCGCGTACGGTGGAACGCGGCGGTGCGGCTGGCCCTCGCGTGGGTCGTGACGCTCCCGGCCGCGGCGCTGGTGGCGGCGGTCGCGGCAGCGGTCGTGGACGCCCTGCGGTGACGAGGAGGAGGTGGTGGTGCGGTTCGCTCGGCTCCGACGCTTCGTCCGCGACCTCACCGGACGCAACGACGGGGTGCTCATCGGGCACCTGGTCGACCAGCTCGACGCGACCCTCGACGGGGTGGCGTGGGTCCGGTCGCTGGCCGCCGGCGAGGTCGACACCGCCCGTGCCCGCGAACAGCTCGGTTCCATCGAGACGACGGGGGACGAGGCGCGACGCGCGCTGATCGTCGAGCTGTCCCGAACCCTGTCGGCACCGATGGATCGCGAGGATCTGTTCCGGCTCTCCCGGTCGGTGGACGACGTGCTCGACAACCTGCGGGACCTCGCGCGGGAGTTCGACCTGTACCGGATCGCCGCGGAACCGCTCCTCGACGACGCGCTCGCGTCCATCGAGGCCGGGGTGCGCGGGCTCCACGATGCCGTCGACGCCCTGCTGGAGGCACCGGACCGGGCCGCGCGGCTCGCGGCCGACGCGAAGAAGACCGACGTGCGCGCGAGCTACCAGCACGCCATGGCGGCGCTGCTGGGCACCGAGGACGCGGTGACCTCGGTGACGTTGCGACGCCGGGAACTGCTGCGTCGGGTGGACGTCACCGGCCTCCGGCTCGCCGAGGCTGCCGACGCGCTGGCCGACGGCGCGATCAAGCGCAGCCACTGAGTAGCAACCGGCGGCTCGTTCGGCCGACCGAGGAGGAGCAGGCCTCCGGAGTCCGCGGCGCTCAGCGGTGAGGACCCGTCCCTCGCGCCGCGCCGAGTTCGGCAGCGGGTGTCGCGGCAGACCCGGGCCGTTGCGGCCCGTGGCCACGCCGAGTGACGGCGAGCATCGTGCAGATGCGGCGGTTG